>JANMCB010000317.1:0-2464 GCA_031360805.1 Rhodoferax sp. | reverse complement strand
TCCGCTTGGCAAGTCGTAGCCGAGCAGGCTGTACTCAAAATCGACCCGGAAGTCTTTGCAGTTCGGGTCAGTCACGTGCCGCCACTCGACGGACTGAAGATCGAAGCTCTTGGAGATAACCGGCATCGGACATCCTTGGTTGGGTAACGATTCCTGAGAGACTACAACACCCACCCGACTTTAGCAATCGTGGAGGGATGCGAATTCCGTTGAAAAAACCAGACCGGTTTGATCCCCGTGCAAAATAGGGCGCATGAGTTGGGCGAATTTGTGGGCACCGCGCAAAATTTCAGGCCACTTGTCCCGTAACCCATCACCCGCTTCCGCTTAACCGCACCGAACCACTGCACCAAGGCTTTGTCCTATGTACCCTATCCTGCGCGGCCTGCGCGTCATCGAATGCGCTTCTTTCATCGCTGCACCCTCGTGCGCCCTGCACTTGCAGCAAATGGGTGCGCAAGTCATCCGCATCGACCCGATTGGCGGTGGGCCGGACGCGCACCGCTGGCCGCTGTCTGCCAATGGCAGCAGCCTGTATTGGGAAGGCCTGAACAAGGGCAAACTGTCCATCGCGGTGGACTTTGCTTCGCCCGAAGGCCGCGCCCTGGTGGCGAAGCTGGTGTGCGCGCCAGGTGCGGGCGGTGGCTTGTTCGTCACCAACTTCCCGGCAGAGGGCTTCCTGTCGCACGAGCGCCTGCGCCAGGGCCGCGCGGACCTCATCACCACGCGCATCATGGGCTGGGCGGATGGAACCCCGGCCGTGGACTACACCGTGAATGCCGCCATCGGCGTGCCCTACATGACCGGGCCGTCTCAGGCATCCGGGGCATCTGGCATCCGCACCGAACCCCCTGAACCCCCTGAACCGGTCAACCACGTGTTGCCCGCCTGGGACTTGATGGCCGGCGCCTATGCGGCCTTTGCCCTGCTGGCCGCCGAGCGCCATCGACAAGCCACCGGCCTGGGTCAAGAAGTGCGCGTGCCGCTGTCAGACATTGCCATCGCCTCACTCGGGCACCTGGGCCAGATCGCCGAGGTCCATGGCGGCATGGATCGGCCCAAAATGGGCAACACCCTGTTCGGCGCATTTGGGCGCGATTTCAAAACCGCAGACGGCAAGCTCCTGATGGTGGTTGCCATTACCCCCAGGCAGTGGACGGGCCTGGTGAAGTCGCTGGATTTGGGCGCGGCGATGGCCGGCATCGAGGCTGCGTTGGGGGTCTCGTTCATGAAGGACGAGGGCCTGCGCTTCACGCACCGGGAGGTGCTTATACCCCTGGTCGAAGCGGCCATTGCGCGGCACAGTTCTGGCGCGTTAGGCACTGCCTTTGACGCCAATGGCGTTTGCTGGGGGCCGTACCACACGCTCAAATCTGCATTGACTGACGAGCCGCGCCTGGTGTCTGCCAACCCTCTTTTCAGCCCTGTGACCCATCCGAGCGGTTTGACTTACCCCACACCCGGCGCCGCAGCGACCATGGTCCAAATGGAGCGCTCCGATGCACTGCCCGCCCCACTACAAGGTGAACATACCGACCAGGTTTTGTCCGAACTGCTGGGCATGTCCAGCACCCAGATTGGCGCGTTGCACGACAGCGGCCGCGTGGCCGGGCCACAGCGCTTGACGTGAGAGTTTCGCCATCCACAAAACACGCAACCGATTATGAAAATTTTTGAAAACCTGGACGGCGTGTCTGCTGCCGTGCGCACTTACGTTGCCGCCGCCACGCAAGCCACACGCGACTGCGTGATGGTCAACGGCCTGCTGGATGCTCAACAGGCACACCGCCACCAGCGCGCCTTGCATGGGCTGGCCTGGATCGCTACCACGGCCGAGGCTATCTTTGCCATCACGCGCTGGGGTCAACGCCTGGCCGGTGTCAGCGGCACGGACGAGCACCTGCATCTGGCGCACCGCCCGGCCGAAAATCTGCTGATCGGCATTGGCATTGGCGAATACCTTCAACAGCTTGCGGGCGGTATTCCGATGAGCCAGAACGAGATTTTCCGACCACATGAGCTGGGTCTGGACAATGCCGTGCAGGCGTTCAAGTGCGACCCGGCAGTGGCCTGGTTTCTGGAACACGGCAACACCGTGCGGGCTCGCCACGCGTTGATCGAACAGGTGCGAACCGGGGTCCCTATCAATGAGTCGCTGACCGACGCCGACCTTGACATCGTGCGCGATCAGTTCCGCCGCTTCAGCAGCGAGCGCATTGCGCCGCACGCCCACCAATGGCACCTGGCGGACGAACTGATTCCTGACAGCATCATCACCGAGATGGCAGCGCTGGGCGTGTTTGGCATCTGCATCCACACCGAGTACGGCGGGCTGGGCTTGGGCAAGCTGGCGATGTGCGTAGTGACCGAAGAATTGAGCCGCGCCTGGATCGCTGCAGGCTCTTTGGGCACGCGCTCCGAGATCGCCGGCGAGCTGATCTCCCTGGCCGGCACGCCCGGGCAA
>JANMCB010000394.1:0-3979 GCA_031360805.1 Rhodoferax sp. | reverse complement strand
ACGGTGGCGGTCACCGACACTTCAAAAATGCCATCGGCAACCGGCTCTGCGTTCACGCCCAGCTGGATGTCGACCGTGGGCTGCTCCTGCACCAGCAGAATGCCGGGCGAATTGGGCTGCTCCAGCGACGACTCTTTGAGGTAGACGCGTTGAATCTGGAACACCGGAGCGGTGTTGGCGCCATTATCGGCGGCGGGGGTTGGGGTGTCTGCCATGAAATACTTTCAAAAAAAACGGAATTCAAATCAATCGGAAGCAACCCAAAGAACTGGGGCAGGTCGGATTATCTCAGGTGGCGCCACGCGCTTGACAACGATTGGCGCATCAGGCCCCCCGCATCAGGTCGGGTTGAGCAGTGGCATCAGCCCGCCTCGGCCGTCCAGCGCCATCAGGTCATCGCAGCCGCCGACGTGGGTGCTGCCAATGAAAATCTGCGGCACGGTGCGCCGCCCGGTGATTTCCATCATCCTGGTGCGCTCGTCGGCATGTTCATCAATGCGGATTTCTTCGATATTGACGACGCCCCGGCTGGCCAGCACCCGCTTGGCCTGAACGCAGTAGGGGCACCCTGCGGTGGTGTACATCTTGACGTTTTGCATGGGGCGGCCTCAGGCTTTTTCGATGGGCAGATTGGCCAGGCGCCAGGCCTTCAGCCCGCCGCTCATGGATTGGGTGTTTTCATAACCGAGCTTCTTGGCGATGGCGACGGCGCGGGCCGAACGGGCGCCGGTTTCGCATACCAGAATGAGCGGCAGCGCCTTGTTTTTGACCGTGCTGGAAAGTTTGCCTTCCAGTGCGTTCAGCGGGATATTTTTGGCCCCGCCGACATGGCCCTGGGCGAACTCTTCGGTCTCGCAAACGTCGATCACGACCGCTTTTTCGCGGTTGATGAGCTGTACGGCGCCGTCGGCCGTCAAGCCACCTCCCGATGCCTGAATGATTGGCATCAACAGCATGGTGCCCGACACGATGGCCACAGCAATCAGCATCCAGTTATCAATTAAGAATTTCACTTTTTTCCTTGGTTCTCGCCCGCATTGCTGCCCGGTCAATTGACCGGGATGCATTTTGCGCACAACCCGTGATTTTAGAATACGGCACCGCTGGTCCAACCATCAGCCTTTATTTCCCCTGTTTTGCCCCCACATCTACCACCCATGTACAAATTAGTCTTGATCCGCCACGGCGAATCCACCTGGAACCTTGAAAACCGCTTCACCGGCTGGACCGACGTGCCACTGACCGAAACCGGCATCAACCAGGCCAAATCTGCCGGCAAGCTGCTCAAGAGCGGGGGGTACGACTTTGACGTGGCCTACACCAGTGTGCTCAAGCGCGCAACACACACGCTGTGGCACTGCCTGGACGAGATGGACCGCACCTGGCTGCCCGTGGTCAACAGCTGGCGGCTGAACGAGCGTCACTACGGTGCGTTGCAAGGCCTGAACAAGGCCGACATGGCCAAACAGTATGGTGATGCGCAGGTTCTCATCTGGCGGCGCAGCTACGACACGCCGCCGCCTGTGCTGGAAGCCACCGACCCGCGCAGCGAGCGCGGTGACCTCCGCTATGCCAAGCTCAAATCCGAGCAGATTCCCTTAACAGAATGCCTCAAGGACACGGTGGATCGCGTTATGCCATTGTGGGTTGAATCGCTCGCTCCGGCCATCAAGGCGGGCAAGCGGATTGTGATTGCGGCGCATGGCAATTCGATTCGCGCACTCGTCAAGTACCTGGACCAGATTGCCGACGATGCCATCGTGGGGGTGAATATTCCGAACGGAATTCCGCTGGTTTATGAGCTGGATGCCAACTTAAAGCCGATTCGCCACTATTACTTGGGCGATGCTGACGCAGCCGCCAAAGCGGCAGCGGCAGTTGCGTCGCAGGGCAAAGCGTAAAGAGGGCTTTACAGGGTGTTTACGGAACCACTGTGTCTGAGTGTTGTCGAAGGTGTATATTGGTAAAAATTAAGCGCTTTTTCGTCGCCTCAAAGTCGGTTCAATGACAGTTAACAGGATTGAATATATGGGTCACAAACTCAAAATTGCCGGCTGGATTTCGGTCGGCGTCATGGCCGGCGCACTGACTACCGTGTCACTGCAAACAGTGGCGCGCGGTACGCTGGCGCCGTTGCCGCTGGAAGAGCTGCAGCAGCTTGCCGCAGTGTTTGGCATGGTCAAGAGTGATTATGTGGAGCCGGTCGATGAGAAAAAGCTCATCACCGACGCCATCACCGGCATGGTGGCCAGCCTGGATCCGCATTCCCAGTATTTCGACAAAAAGTCGTTCAAGGAATTCCGTGAAGGCTCGGCCGGGCGCTTTGTCGGCGTGGGCATCGAAATCACGCAGGAAGACGGCCTGGTCAAGGTCGTCTCGCCGATTGAAGGGTCCCCCGCTTTTCGCGCCGGCCTGAAAACCAACGACCTGATCACCAAAATTGACGACACCATGGTCAAGGGCCTGTCGCTGAATGAAGCGGTCAAACGCATGCGTGGCGAGCCCAACACCAAGGTGGTGCTGACGATCTTCCGCAAGGACGAAACGCGCTCGTTCCCGGTGACCATCACCCGCGAAGAAATCCGCACGGTTTCGGTTCGCGGCAAAGTGATAGAGCCCGGCTACGCCTGGATTCGGCTCTCGCAGTTCCAGGAGCGCACGGTGGATGACTTCGCCAAAAAGGTTGAAGAGGTTTACAAGGCCGAGCCCAACATGAAGGGCCTGGTGCTTGATTTGCGTAATGACCCGGGCGGCCTGCTGGATGCGGCTGTGGCCATTTCTGCTGCCTTTTTGCCTGAAAACGTGACCGTGGTGTCCACCAACGGGCAACTCGCCGACAGCAAGTTCACCTACAAAGCCGCGCCCGAGTTTTACCAGCGCCGTGGGGGGGCTGACCCCTTGCGTCGGCTGAATGAAGTGACAAAAGGCGCGCTGAAAACCGTGCCGCTGGTGGTGCTCGTCAATGAAGGTTCGGCATCTGCCAGCGAGATCGTGGCCGGTGCGTTGCAAGACCACAAACGCGGCACCATCATGGGCAACCAGACATTTGGCAAGGGGTCGGTGCAAACTGTGCGTCCACTGGGACCCGATACGGGTTTGAAAATCACCACCGCGCGTTACTACACGCCGTCTGGCAAGTCGATTCAAGCCAAGGGCGTCGTGCCGGATGTGATGGTCGATGAATCTGAAGAGGGCAACCTGTTTGCAGCGCTTCGGACCCGGGAAGCTGACCTCGAAAAGCACCTGGGCAGTGGCCAGGGCGAAGAGACGAAAGACGCCAACCGCGAAAAAGCCCGTGACGACGCACGCAAGAAGCTCGAGGACGAAGCCAAAAAATCACCGGCTGACCGCAAAATCCCAGAGTTCGGATCGGACAAGGACTTCCAGCTGACGCAGGCCATCAACCAGCTAAAGGGCCGTCCGGTACTGGTCAGCAAAACCATGGTGGAGCGCAAAGAGGAAGTTAAAGAGAATTGATTGCTGGGGTTTGCGTACGATGGACGACGACCAGTTACTGCGTTACTCACGCCACATCCTGCTGAACGAAATCGGCATTGAGGGCCAGGCGCACATCCTCGGTGCCCATGTGTTGATCATTGGCGCGGGCGGCCTGGGCTCGCCAGTTGCCCTTTACCTGGGCTCGGCGGGGGTCGGTCACATCACCATCGTGGACGACGACGTGGTGGATGTCACCAACCTGCAGCGCCAGATTGCCCACACAATGGCCCGCGTAGGGCAAGCCAAAACGGCTTCTGCGCAAGCTGCGGTTGAGGCCATCAATCCGGAAGTCAGGGTGACGGGCATTGCGGCCCGTGCGGATGCCGAACTGCTGTCGCGGTTGGTGGCGCAGGCCGACGTGGTGGTCGACTGCTCTGACAACTACAAAACCCGCCATGCCATCAACGCAGCCTGTGTCAGTCACCGCAAACCGCTGGTATCCGGCGCGGCGATTCGCTTTGATGGCCAGGTCACCGTGTTC
>JANMCB010000228.1:0-16050 GCA_031360805.1 Rhodoferax sp. | reverse complement strand
GTCATCGCGTAGATGGGCACGTTGACGAGGTGGCGGCTCATCCACAGCGGGGTGGAGCCGCTGTCGGTCAGCGCGACGATGGCTTTGGCGCCCAGGTGGTAGGCGGTGAAAAGCGCGCCCATGGCGATGGACTGGTCGATGCGGTTGAAGGTTTTGCCGGTGAAGTCGGCATCGAGTTTCACGTCGCTCGCACCTTCGGCGGCATGACAGATTTTGGCCATCTCGATGACGGTTTCCAGCGGGAATTTGCCGGCTGCGGTTTCGGCGGAGAGCATCACCGCGTCGGTGCCGTCCAGCACGGCGTTGGCCACGTCGCTCACCTCGGCGCGGGTGGGCACCGGGTTGGTGATCATGCTCTCCATCATCTGCGTTGCGGTGATGACGAACTTGTCGTGCTCGCGGGCGAGTTTGATCATGCGCTTTTGCAATGCGGGCACGATGGCGTTGCCGACTTCAATCGCCAAATCGCCGCGCGCCACCATGATGCCGTCACTGGCCAGCAGAATCTCCAGCAGCTTGGGGATGGCCTCGGCGCGCTCGATTTTGGCGATCAAACCGGGCCTGTGGTTGTACTCTGCCGCAGCCACGTTGCACAACTGGCGCGCCATCTCCATGTCGGTCGCATTTTTGGGGAAGCTCACGGCCACGTAATCGGCCTGGAAGCTCATCGCGGTGCGGATGTCGTCCATGTCCTTCGCCGTCAACGCGGGCGCGGTCAAACCACCGCCCTCTTTGTTGATGCCCTTGTTATTGGACAACTCGCCGCCCTGGCGCACGGTGGTGTGCACGGCTTCGCCTTTGACGGCATCGACGATCAGCACGATCAACCCGTCATTCAGCAGCAGCACGTCCCCGGCCTTGACTTCGCGCGGCAGGGCTTTGTAGTCGAGCCCCACGGCGTCGATATCGCCCAGCTCGGTGCGGGCGGCATCGAGCAGAAATTTTTGCCCCTGCGCCAGCACGACTTTGTTGTTCACAAACTTGCCGACGCGGATTTTGGGGCCTTGCAAATCGGCCATGATGCCAACTTCACGGCCTGCGCGCTGCGCCGCCTCACGCACGAGGCGCGCGCGGTCAATATGGTCCTGCGCCGTACCGTGGCTGAAGTTCAAGCGCACGACATTCACGCCCGCGCGGATCATTTCCTCCAGCTTGGCCGGGTCGCTGGACGCGGGGCCGAGGGTGGCGACAATTTTGGTGGCGCGGCGCGGTTGACCTGAAACGGCGGGCGCGCCCGAAATCGACTTTGACATGGTGGACGTTCCTTTGGCTTTGAATGTGCGCGTGATTTTTGCACGGAAGGGGTTACACGACTGCAACATCCTGTTGCCCGGCCAATGCAAGCGCTTCTATATAAATAGCAAACTATTCAATAAATACGAGGGCTAGAGCCGTATATTATCGAGAAAATCGCGTTTTTTCGCAAAATTCAGAACAAAATTAACTTGCAGGTTCATTTTTTAGGTATTTTCAGCCTGCTGCACGACGCGTCAAAATCTCGAATGCCGGCAGGGTTTTGCCTTCCAGAACCTCCAGAAATGCGCCGCCGCCGGTGGAGATGTAGCTGATTTTGTCTTCAATGCCGTATTTGGCAATTGCGGCCAGTGTGTCGCCCCCGCCAGCGATGGAGAAGGCGCTGGAATCGGCAATCGCATGGGCCAGCACCTTGGTGCCATTCTCAAATGCCGGCATTTCAAACACGCCCACCGGGCCATTCCAGACGATGGTGCCTGCAGACTTCAGCTGCTTTGCGAGCAAGGCGGCGGTTTGCGGGCCGATGTCGAGAATCAGGTCATCGTCGGCGACGTCCGTCGCAGCCTTCACCGTCGCAACGGCATCGGCAGAAAAGGTTTTGGCGGTGACAACATCCACCGGAATCGGGACGGCGGCGTTGCGGGCTTTCATGGCTTCAATCACGGCTTTGGCGTCGTTCACCAGGTCGGCTTCTGCCAGGCTTTTGCCGATCTTCAAGCCCGCTGCCAGCATGAAGGTGTTGGCAATGCCACCGCCCACAATGAGCTGATCGACCTTGGCTGAGAGGCTCTTCAAAATCGTCAGCTTGGTGGAGACCTTGGAGCCCGCCACAATCGCGACCAGCGGGTGCTTCGGGTGCGCCAAGGCGGCCGTGATGGCGTCCATTTCGGCAGCCAGGAGCGGCCCCGCGCAGGCCATCGGCGCGTACTGCGCGATGCCATAGGTGGACGCCTCGGCGCGGTGGGCGGTGCCAAACGCGTCGTGCACGAAGATATCGCACAGCGCGGCCATTTTTCGGCTCAGCGCTTCGTCATTTTTCTTCTCGCCCCGGTTGACGCGGCAGTTCTCCAGCAGCACGAGCTGCCCTCTGGCAAGTGGCTGTCCATTGACTTTGAAGCCATCTACCCAGTTGCTGATGAGCGGAATGTCGCGGCCCATCAGTTCGCCCAGGCGCCGGGCCACCGGGGCGAGGGAGTCGGCGGGTTTGAATGCGCCTTCTGTTGGACGGCCGAGGTGCGATGTCACCATCACGGCAGCGCCTGCGTCCAGAGCCATCTGGATGGCCGGTATCGAGGCGCGGATGCGGGTGTCTTCGGTGATCGCGCCAGAATCATCTTGGGGCACATTCAAGTCGGCGCGAATGAAAACGCGTTGACCGCTGACTTTGCCTTGGGCACACAAATCGGCGAAGCGGATGACGTTCATGGTGTTTTACCCTGTTGATTTTTGATAGCAGGATTCTGCGCAAACTGCATGCCGGGCTTGATCTCAAACCCGCGCAGCAGTTCGGCGGCGCTCAGACGTTTGCCGCCGGGCCTTTGAAGTTCTGTCAGGTTGACTGCAGAGTTCATCGCCGCTACGGTGATGCTGTCAGACCCTGCCGCCACGACTTGCCCTGGTGCCGTATTGGCGGACGGCTGGTGAATCGACACCGTGGCCCCCCAGATTTTGAACACCTCGCCGCCCAGGAACGAGCTGGCGCCGGGGAACGGGTCGAAGGCGTGAACGCGCCGCACGATCTGCGTTGCACTTTGGCGCCAGTCAATGTCGGCTTCCTGTTTTTCAATTTTGTGCGCGTAAGTGACGCCTGTCTCTGGCTGCTTGATCGGGTGCAGCCCGCCTTGCGTGGCGAGTTGAAGAGCCTGAACGATCAACCTGCCACCCATCGCCGCCAGCTTGTCGTGCAACTGGCCGGTGGTGTCGGTGGCGGCGATGGCCAGCTTCTCGACGATCAGCATGTCGCCGGTATCGAGCCCGGCATCCATCTCCATGATGGTGATGCCGGTTTCAACGTCGCCCGCTTCAATCGCGCGGTGAATCGGCGCGGCACCGCGCCATCGTGGCAACAACGAACCGTGGATGTTCAAACAACCCAAACGGGGTGAATCCAGCACCCATTGCGGCAGGATCAAACCGTAGGCGGCGACCACCATCACGTCTGCGTTTGCGGCTTCAATGGCAACCCGCGCGGCTGCGGCATCGTCGGGAAATTTGCCATCCAGGCGCAGGCTGCGCGGCTGGGCAACCGCAATGCTGTGGGTCTGCGCAAATTGCTTGACCGCAGACGCCAGCAGCTTCAAGCCCCGCCCTGCCGGACGATCCGGCTGGGTTAAGACCAACGCGATGTCAAAACCTGCCGCATGGAGTTGGGTCAGCGCAACGCTGGCGAATTCCGGCGTACCGGCAAAGATGACGCGAAGGCTCACTCCCGTTCGTCCCGCTGCGCTTTGAGCATCTTTTTCTTGATGCGGTTGCGCTTCAGCGGCGAGAGGTATTCAACAAACACTTTGCCTAAAAGGTGGTCCATTTCGTGCTGGATGCACACTGCCAGCAGGCCGTCTGCCTCAATGACTCTTGATTTGCCATCAGCGTCCCATGCCGAGACTTTGATGGCATCGAAGCGCAACACGCCATCGTAAATGCCGGGCACCGACAGGCAACCTTCCTCATTCAAATGGGTTTCGGCACTTTGCCAAACCACTTCCGGATTGATCAGTACGAGCGGTTCGTTGCGCTCTTCGGACACATCAATCACGATCAGCCGCTCGTGCACATCGACCTGGGTGGCTGCCAAGCCAATGCCTTTGGCGTCATACATGGTTTCCAGCATGTCGGGAACCAGTTGTTTAAGCCGCGCGTCCACCGCCTGAATTGGCTTGGCAACCTTGTGCAATTTCGGGTCGGGGTAACAAAGAATCTGTAATAAAGCCATGGTTTCACTTCAAAGATGTCGTTATTTTCGCTACTTTTATCGCGTCTGGTGAATTGCGAATGCGGAAAACGTTGCCCTATCAAGGGCTTAAGCGCAGAATCGTGTGTAATTTATCAAGATTGTCGCCCGAACCCTGCCACCCTTTGGGGAAAGCCAGGGGGCAGGCTTTGGCCTTCCGGGGGCGTTTGAAATGCAGAAACATATCACGACATACATGATGGCGAAACCTGAAATGACCAAGCTGACGCCAAAAATAACATTAAAGACCGCCCAAAACGGACTCAAGCTAATTTCAAGCCTGTCGCTTGCATTGGCGCTGATGGCGCCGCCCGTGATCGCGCAGAACTTGACCGTCACGCCGACCCAGAAGGCCACCGCAAGCCAGGTGGCCCAAACCGGGGTTCCACTCAGTGAGCTCAGCCCGACGGCACCCAATGATTACACCGTCAAACGCGGTGACACACTGTGGGCGATTTCCGGGCTGTTTCTCAAAAGCCCCTGGCGTTGGCCCGAGCTGTGGGGGATGAACCTTGAAGAAGTCAGGAACCCGCACCGGATTTTCCCGGGCCAGCGCCTGTATCTGGACAAGAAAAACGGCCGTGCGCTGCTGCGCATGGGAACCGCTGGGCAAGGTGACTCCGGCATACCCACGGTAAAAGTATCGCCACGCACCCGCTACCAAACGTTGGCCGATGAAGTCATCACCACCTTGAAAGCCCAGGCGATTGAACCTTTCCTTGCGGAACCCCTGGTGGTCGATGAAAGCGGTTTGACGGCAGCTGCGCGCATTGTGGGCACCCAGGAAGAACGTGTGCTGCTGGCACGCGGCGACCGCGCCTACGCGCGTGGGCCGTCTGAGAACAAGATTGCCGACGGTCCAGGCAAGCAGGTTGATTTCCGGGTTTTTCGCAATGCAACCCCCATGAAAGATCCGCAAACCGGTGAAGTGCTCGGTTATGAAGCGCAGTACCTGGGCAAGGCGCGGCTGGTTCGTGGGGAATCAACCGAGGAATCCAAAGACAAGGAAGGCAAGCCACGCATTGACATCGTCCCGGCTACCATAGACATTGTGGGTGCCAAGGAAGAAATGCGCGTTGGCGACCGCCTTCTGCCCGAGCCCGAGCGGGTGTTGACGAGTTACGCGCCCCGCGCGCCTGGCAACATTGTGGACGGACGCGTCGTTTCCATTTACGGCAGCAGCGTCGCCAATGCGGCGCAGAACCAGGTGGTTGCCATCAACCGGGGAACCAAGGACGGAATGGAGATCGGCCACGTTCTGGCCATTCTCAAGGATGGCAGGCGGATTACCGACAAAACCGATGCCACTCGCCCCGAGCTCAAACTGCCCAATGAACGCAATGGGCTTTTGATGGTGTTTCGCACGTTCGAAAAAGTCTCATACGGCCTGGTGCTTGAGATCACTGAGGGCGTCAGGGTAGGCGACCGGCTGGTCAACCCACGTTAGCCTGCCCGACCGCAGCCTGGTGATGCAGCGCGACGAACTCAGCGCGTGGTTGCGCCTGTCGCTCACGCCCGGGGTGGGCAACGAAACTGCCCGCAAACTGCTGGCCGCTTTTGGCCTGCCCCCCGCAATATTCAGACAACCTGCTGCGGCACTTGGCCAAGTGGTCAGCCGGGCACAAGCGATTGAGTTGCAAAAAACACCGCCAGAGCTCAACAACTTGGTCGAGGTCACCTGGGCCTGGCTGCAGGCCGCGCCAACTGCGGGAGCGGGGTCTAACGATAAGACGGTGCAATCTGCCCCCCCGGAGCATCGCCAAATCGTGGTGCTGGGTGACGCCAACTACCCGGCATCGCTGTTGAATATTGAAGACCCGCCGTTGATGCTCTACCTCTTGTGTGCGGGCGGCGTGCCGGAGGCTGACTTTTTCAGCCGCAGTTGCCTGCGAAGCATCGCGGTGGTGGGCAGCCGCAACCCTACGCCACAGGGCCTTGAAACGGCTCACCAGTTTTCCAGGGCTTTGCGGGAGTCCGGCCTGACCGTGGTTTCGGGCCTGGCGCTGGGCGTGGATGGCGCTGCGCACAAAGGAGCCATTGAAGGCGCCAATGAAGGCGTATTGCAGAGCGCCGCAGATGGACAGCTTGCAACCATCGCTGTCGTGGGCACCGGGCTGGACCGCGTTTACCCAAAAGGACATCGCACATTGGCCCATGCGATCGCACTTCACGGTCTGATTGTGAGCGAGTACCACCTGGGCACGCCACCGCTGCCCCTCAATTTTCCCAAGCGAAACCGCATCATTGCCGGCCTGACCCAAGGTACGCTGGTGGTTGAGGCAGCGCTGCAATCCGGTTCATTGATCACCGCGCGTCTGGCGGCCGAGCAGGGCAAAGAAGTTTTTGCGATTCCGGGCTCGATCCACTCGGGGCAATCAAGGGGTTGCCATGCCCTGATCCGACAGGGTGCCAAGTTGGTGGAAACGGTGCAGGACATTCTTGAAGACATGAAACCTGGCTATGGCGTGAAGACCAGTTCGATTCAAGCTGCGGATTCAATCCCGCTTGAACCTCTGGATGAAACCGATGCCCTGATTCAGGCCCTTGGCTATGACCCGGTCAGCCTGGACGCCCTTCAGGCGCGAACCGGGCTGGACACACCCTCTTTGCAAGCCCGGCTGATGACACTTGAGCTGGATGGGCAGCTGGCGCGCCTGCCCGGCGGGCTTTTCCAGAGAATCGGTACGGCCTAGAACAACACGGCAAACCCGCCGCGTGGTTCACGTGGCACGCACAAGTTGCAAACTGCGCTATATTGAAGCCATGTTTGAAGTGCTCGCCTTCGTTTATGAGAATTACTGGAGTGGTGAGGATTGCCCCCAATGGGAGCACCTTGAACGCAAGTTGAACCATGCCGGTTTCGAGCCCGACGAAATTGCCAGCGCCTTGACCTGGCTCAGCGACCTGAATATTGCCTCCACGGGCACCCGTTCAAGCTTTGGCGGCGGCCTGTCAATCGATGGCACCACGCCGTCTGCCGTGGTTGAAGCGCGAACAGCAACACGGTCTTTGGTGGGCGAAGCTTCTCGGCCGGGTGACAGCATGCGCATTTACTCGATTGCGGAGCAGACCCATTTAGGTTGCGAGTCGCTTGGCTTTGTGTGTTTCCTGGAGGCTCAGGGCGTGTTGCCCGCCAATTTGCGTGAGATCGCCATAGACCGCGCGATGGCGGCACCGGGCAACCCCCTGGCGCTGGATGACCTGAAAATCATCGTCCTGATGGTGTACTGGAGCTTGGGCCAGGAACCCGATGCGCTGGTACTGGACGAACTCTGCGACGACGCCAGCGACCGCGTCGCGCACTGAAACTTCACTCAATCTCCAAGTCAACCCAACAGGCGCTCGGGATTGGCCTCGAGTTTGGCCAGAGCGTCACGCGTGGCGCGTACGGTCAGGGTTTCTTCCTCTTGCGGCAACAGCAAGCCCGCCTGCAAATAGGCCGCAAGACGCCCGGCCTGGATCAGGTAGCTGTGCCCGTCAGCGGAGGCAAACAGGTTCAGATGTTTGCGATCACTTCGCCAGGCGAACTGAACCTGCTTCACGTGGCCGCTGTGGTCCAGCGTGAACCAGGCACCAACTTGCAGCTCCTGGGCCCAGGCCAGCATGGCGTTGGTGGGTTTGGAGCCACCGTCGGCAATGACGTCAATGGTCGAGGCGTCGATGCCCAGCATGATCTCGATGCTGTCGGCATCCAGTGGCAGGTCGCCCATGCCGTCTTCAGAGACAAAATCTTCCAGGTTGACCAGCCGCTTGGCCATGGCTTCGATCTGCGCCTGCGGAATGGCCTGCGTCTTGGACATGAAGGCATCGGCCAACGTGTCACTGACGGTCTTGATGTGCGCGTCCTGCTGAGACGGCGGCAAGCCAAGCAAGGTCATGCCAGCCCTGAGGCGCTGCAGCAATTTGGGCAAATCTGCAATCACCCGCGCCCGGTCGCTGCGGTTTGGCTTCGCACTGGCGGCCCAAACCAGATCGGTGGAGGATTTTTTGAGGTCCAGCGTTTCAGCGTGCTGCGGGCCCTTGCGCACAGCCGCAACCGCCAGCACCTCGGCCCACACCTTGAACAGAAACTCCCGAATCTCTTCCCGAACCGGCATCTCGCGCAGCATGTTGCGCATTTCAATGGTGTACTGGATCGTCAGCGTTTCCTTCTGCTCAACCTGCTGAGCCACGCTGACAATTTTTTGGGTGGCGCTCCTTTCGGTCAGAAACTTCGCAATGAACTTTTGAAACTCGTCGTAGACCAGCTGATACACGCGTTTGCCGGTTTCAGGGTATTGCTCAATCACCTGCACGACGCGCTTGACTTCGGTCTCCAGCGCGCCACCCTGCACTTCACTGGCCTCAAAACCCATCACGCACGAACCCATGCGGTCAATCAACTGGCGCGCCGGATGGTTCAGCGTGCCAAAAAAGTCTGGCTCTTCCAGCGCCACCCGCAACACCGGCATTTGCAGTCGCGCGAACCAGACCCGAATGCTCGGCGGAATGCGGTCTTCCTGCAGAATCGCCTGGAACATCAGAGCGACGATCTCGATGGTGGCCTTCTCGCCCTTGGTTTCTGCCTTCTTTTTAAGTTCGGTGGTTTGCTCACGCAGCCGTCCGGCCACGCGGGCAACACCGGCCGGCGTGTACTCGTACAGCTCGGTGTTGGCAAACTCCATTTCCTGGCGTCCGGGCGCCGGTCGCACCGCCATGGCCGCCGCCAGCGCAGGCGTCGGATTTTGGTAGGTCGTGTTTTCGGCTTCCGGGCCAATTCGACCGATCAGCAGGCGCTTCAACTGCCCCATCACCCCTTGCGCGCGGCTTCGTGCCCGCGCCAACGGTGTCGTGGCCGTCAACATGCGGGTTTCCTCATGGGTCTGCCCGTAACCGGACTGTTGCAGGCGCTGACCGGCAGACCCGGACTCAAGCGATCGGGAACCCGACGGCTGTGGCAACGGCGCATTGCCACTGCCGGGCGCGTCGCCACCCCAGCCCAGTCGACCCCCAAATGCCTCATCGGTGCGCTGCTGAGCCGGGCCAGCAGGTGCCGCAGGCCCGCTTTGGCGGGTGACGGCAGCGTCGCCAGAGCGGCTAGGCCCAAAACCGCTGACATCAATGCCGAAGGTCGAATTGGGCGACAGCGTCTGGATTGGTGGCCGAAGTCCGCCACGCACTGAGGTAAACGGCTTGCCATTGGCCAGGCGTTTCACCCGGTCTTTCAGCGCAATGACGGGCAGCACACCGCGCTGAATCAGGAACTCGTTGCACTGGTTGTAAATCGCCAGGAACCGGTCTGATACCAGGCGCAACGCAACGTCATGCACCAACACCCAGGAGTCGCGTGGCATGCCAGCGGCGGCCCACTGCTCCATCAGCACCAGCATCAGCACCTCAGGGCGAAAAATGTCCTGTGCATCAAAGTCTTCGGTGTCTTCAAGCTGCTTGATGCGTACCCGCAGGTCGTCCATCGGCACGCTGACTTTTTCAATCAGACCGCGCGTCAGGCGGGACGCGAGAATCCTGTTTTCGGTGACATCCGTGTCAACCAGCTGGAAGTTCTCATCGCCCAACTCAATTCGCGCGGTGCTGGTTGGCGGCACCAAGGCCTTCTGCCAGGCTTTCACCGTGCCGTCCAGCCAAGGGCCCCGCGCGCGCTGGTAAGCTGTCCAGGCATCACGCCGAGTCTGCATTTCGCGCGCGGGTGCGGCTTCATTCATCAGCGTCGTCAGGCGGTCTTGCACAGCCGAGCTGATTTCCACCATGGCGCGCCCGGCCTCAGCCACAAACCGCTTGCGCGTTTCAGCCGCCAGTTGAGCGCGCGTCAGTGGGCGTTCAGTTGCCATTGCTCTGGAAGTCTGCCTTACACCGTCGCACCGGCGTTGGGGTCATTCGGGTCCTCGCCCTTTTTACCCGGGCCCTTGACAAGATCTTCACGCTTGATGCCCAGCCACATGGCAATCGCAGCGGCCACAAACACCGACGAGTAAATGCCAAACAAAATGCCGATCGTCAGTGCCAACGCAAAATAATGCAGCGTCGGGCCGCCAAACAGCAGCATGGACAGCACCATGAGCTGCGTGCAGCCGTGGGTGATGATGGTGCGGCTGATGGTCGAGGTGATGGCGTTGTCAATGATTTCGACCGTGTTCATTTTTCGAAAGCGCCGGAAGTTCTCGCGGATCCGGTCAAAAATCACGACCGATTCGTTGACGGAATAGCCCAGCACCGCCAGCACGGCTGCCAGCACGGGGAGCGAAAACTCCCACTGGAAATACGCGAAAAACCCCAGAATAATGATGACGTCATGCAAGTTGGCAATGATGGCTGCAACGGCAAACTTCCACTCGAAGCGGATCGCAAGATAAATCATGATGCCCGCAACCACGAAAGCCAGCGCCTTGAGGCCATCGGTCGCCAGCTCATCGCCCACCTGCGGGCCCACAAACTCGGTGCGGCGCAACTCTGCCGAGGCATTTGCCGCCTTGAGAGATGCCATGACCTTTTCACTTTGCTGCGCCGAACTGACGCCCTTCGTGGCCGGCATGCGAATCAACACGTCACGCGCGGTGCCGAAATTCTGGACCTGCACGTCGTTGAACCCCAGGCCCGCAACCGTTGCCCGAACAGAATTGAGATCAGCCGGCTGGGAGTAGCTGACCTGCATCAAGGTGCCACCGGTGAACTCCACCGACAGGTGAAGTCCGCGCGAGAACAGGAAGAAAACTGCGGCCAAAAACGTGGCCAGCGAAATGAGGTTGAAAACCAGCGCATTCCGCATGAACGGAATGTCCCGTCGAATTTTGAAAAACTCCATGCTTAACCAATCCTTCCCTTAGCCCCGTCAACCAGATTCTTCTCCAGCCCGTTGCTCAATCCATTGCTCAACTTGTTGCCCAAGCCATTGACCATGCCAGCCCCGAGACTTCCTGCCGCTGCAACTGAGGTGTCGAGGCCTTGAGTCTTGTTGTCTGGCCGCCAGACAGTGCCAATCGCCACGCTCTTGAGCTTATTCTGCCTGCCGTACCAGAGGTTGACCAGCCCCCGCGAAAAGAAAACACCGGAAAACATGCTGGTCAATATGCCCAGGCAATGCACCACGGCGAAGCCCCGCACCGGGCCGGAGCCAAATGCCAGCAAGGCCAGACCAGCGATCAGTGTGGTCACGTTGGAGTCAATGATCGTGGCCCAGGCGCGGTCGTAACCGGTGTGAATGGCCGCCTGCGGCGACGCGCCATTGCGCAGCTCTTCGCGCACCCGCTCGTTGATCAGCACGTTCGAATCAATCGCCATGCCCAGCACCAAAGCCATTGCCGCCATGCCAGGCAGCGTCAGCGTTGCCTGCAACATCGACAGCATGGCAACCAGCAGCAACAGGTTGAACGCCAGCGCAACACTGGAAAACACGCCAAACAGCATGTAGTAAATGCACATGAACACAGTCACCGCGAGGAAGCCCCACGCCACACTGTGAAAGCCCTTGGTGATATTTTCCGCACCCAGGCTTGGGCCGATGGTCAGCTCCTCAATGATCTCCATGGGCGCCGCAAGCGAACCGGCCCGCAGCAGCAAGGCGGTATCAGCGGCTTCAACGGTGGTCATGCGGCCCGATATCTGCACCCGTCCACCGGAAATTTCCGAGCGGATCACGGGCGCCGTCACCACCTCGCCCTTGCCCTTCTCGAACAGCAAAATCGCCATGCGCTTGCCCACGCTCTCACGCGTCACGTCCCTGAAAATTCGGGCACCCTTGGCGTCCAGCGTCAGGTGCACGGCGGCTTCCTGCGTCTGGCTGTCAAAACCGGGCTGCGCATCGGTGAGGTTGTCACCGGTGAAAATCACCTGCTTCTTCACAATGACAGCCTGTCCGTTGCGCTCCAGAAAGCGCTCACTGCCAAACGGAACCGCGCCTGTGCCGGATTCCGCACCACGGGCCTCGGCAGATTCATCCACCATGCGCACTTCAAGTGTCGCGGTACGACCCAGAATGTCCTTGGCTTTGGCGGTGTCCTGCACACCCGGCAGTTGCACGACAATTCGGTCCAGACCCTGCTGCTGGATCACCGGCTCGGACACGCCCAGTTCGTTGATCCGGTTGTGCAAGGTGGTGATGTTCTGCTTGAGCGCCTGGTCCTGCACCGTGCGCGCCGACACGGGCTTGATCGACCCCGTCAGCTTGAATTCTGTGCCGTCTGGTGCGTCGATCAGGTCCAGGTCGGAAAACTGTTCCTGGACCACGCGTTTCGCGGCGTCCAGCGTCGCCATGTCACGAAACTTGATTTCAATTGACTGGCCGTTGCGCGCGATGCCGCTGTGCCGGACGTTCTTTTCACGCAACGCCGTGCGGATATCACCCGACAGTGATTCGGCCTTTTTGGTCAGCGCCGCCTGCATGTCGACTTGCAGCATGAAGTGCACGCCGCCGCGCAGGTCAAGCCCCAAATACATCGGCGCAGCACCCAGTGACGACAGCCAGGCGGGCGAACGGGACAGCAGGTTGAGTGCCACAACGTAGGCTGAATTGGCAGGGTCCGGCACCAGTGCCTTCTGAATGACATCCTTGGCCTTGAGCTGAACTTCAGACGAATCGAAACGCGCCTTGACGGAAGTCCCCTCCAGGGCGATCCCTTCAACCTTGATGTCCGCAGCCTTGAGCGCCTCGGTCACCCGCGTCAAGGTTCCGCTGTCAATCTTGGTGGAGGCCTTGGCCGCTGACACCTGCACCGCCGGCGCCTCGCCAAAGAAATTCGGCAACGTGTACAGCGCCCCCACGATCAATGCAATCACGATGACTGCGTATTTCCATATCGAGTAACGATTCATGATTTACCGGCTCACGACTGGGTTGACCGCGCGTTTACTTGATGGTTCCTTTTGGCAGCACCTGAATCACCGCGCTGCGCTGCACCTGGATTTCAACGCCATTGGCGATTTCCAGGCTCAGGTAGCCGTCGCCCAGTTTGGTGACCTTGCCCAGAATGCCGCCACCCGTAACGATTTCGTCGCCCTTGGCCAGCGCCTCAATCATGCTGCGGTGTTCCTTTTGCTTTTTCATCTGGGGACGGATCATCACAAAGTAAAGCACGACAAACATCAAGACCAGCGGCAACATGCTCATCAGGGACGACTGCATGTCGCCTCCAGCGGCAGCAGCGGGGGCGGTTTGGGCAAAAGCGGAAGAAATAAACACAGGCAACTCCATGAGTCAGGATCAAAACAGGCGGACAACAACGCTTCACGTCCTCGACGGGGCGTGAAGCACATAACTCGCCATTGTAAACGGGGCGTTTGTTGCCGTTTCGCTTCAAAAAAAATAGCTGAAACGACTCATCCGCCTGCCGCCGCAAGCCGGTTTCCAGGCCCACAGGGCACCGGTTTCAGCCACTTTGGGCAAAGCGCCGATCTCAGGCAGCCTGTTGCTGTACTTGCGGGTTGCGAAATGCGGCCATCAACGCCTTCCATTTCACCCGCGCCGCGCTGAGGTTGCGCGCCTTCACATGTCCATACCCCTTGATCTGGTCCGGGATTCGGGCTATCTCCACGGCCAGGGCGAGGTTTGAAGCGCTTAAGGTGGCCAGCACTTCTTCAATGCTGGCGGTGTATTGCCCGATCAAGGCGCGCTCTTCACGGCGCTCCTCGGTCTTGCCAAACACGTCAAACGCGCCGCCGCGCAGGCCTTTGAGCCGCGCCAGCACCTTGAAAGCCGTCAGCATGCTGGGGCCAAACTTCTGTTTCTGCAACTCGCCCTTGTCGTTTCGTTTGGCGATCAAGGGGGGCGCCAGGTAGAAATTGAGCTTGAAGTCGCCTTCAAACATGGCGTTGATGCGCCGGTGGAAGGCTGGGTCGGTATGCAGGCGTGCCACCTCGTACTCGTCTTTGTAGGCCATCAGCTTGAACAGGTAGCGCGCCACTGCTTCAGACAGCGGCAGGTGCTTGACGCCCAGCTTTTCCTCGGCGGCCTGGACTTTTTGAACCATTGCCTGGTAAGTTTGCGCATACGCAGCGTTTTGGTAGCCGGTCAAAAATTCGACCCTTGATGCAATGAGGGTTGCCAGCGATTCGCGCTTCTTGAACTCAATCACGTTGGCCGGTGTGAGCAGTTTTTGCACCGACGCCAGATCATGTGCAGCGCGACAACCCCATTCGAAGGCGGCCTTGTTTTGCGGCACAGCCACTTCATTGAGTTCCATCGCCCGCAACAGCGACGCCTTCTCCAGAGGAACCCAGCCTTTTTGCCATGCGTAGCCCAGCATCATCGGATTGGTGTAAATGCTGTCACCCAACAGGCTGGTGGAGGCCGCGTCCGCGTCAAACACACCCACATGGTCCTCGCCCACCACACCCTTGATTTCCAGCACGCATTGCTCGGCCGGGTTCTGCCAATTGGCATTTTTGACAAACGCGGCAGTTGGCGTGCTGTTGGAATTAAGCGCCACATGCGTGCGCGGACCCTGCATGCGCAGCAGGGTTTCCTTGGCCACAGCGACGATGGGGTCGCAGCCGATCACCAGGTCTGCAGCGGCCATGCCGACGCGGGTGGTGCGGATGTCGTCCTGGCTGTCGGCAATCAGCACATAGCTCCAGGTGGCGCCGCCTTTTTGTGCCAGCCCCCCCGCGTCCTGGGTGACGATGCCTTTGCCTTCCAGGTGCGCGGCAACGCCCAGCAATTGACCGATGGTGATGACGCCCGTGCCGCCCACGCCGGCAACCACGATGCCCCAGGCGGGTGCGCTGCCTGGCGCCCGAACTCTTTTCAGATGCGCAAAATCCGGCTCGGGCAATGCGCCTTGCTCAAACGGCGACGGGAACGCATTGGCGGCTTTGGATTTTTTCTTGAGCTGCCCGCCTTCGACCGTCACGAAGCTGGGGCAAAACCCTTTCACGCAGGACATGTCCTTGTTGCAGGTGCTCTGGTTGATCTGGCGCTTGCGGCCAAACTCGGTTTCGAGCGGTTCGACAGATAGGCAATTGCTCTGCACGCCGCAGTCGCCGCAGCCTTCGCAGACCAGTTCGTTGATGACCACCCGCTTGGCCGGGTCCACCAGGGTGCCGCGCTTGCGGCGCCGGCGCTTCTCGGTGGCACAGGTCTGGTCGTAAATGATGACCGTGGTGCCCTTGATTTCGCGAAACTGCTTTTGAACGGTGTCAAGCTCGTCCCGATGGCGCACCTCAACGTCAGCCACCAGCGTGATGTCGTCATACTTTTCCGGCTCGTCGGTGACGATGACAATTTTCATCGCGCCTTCAGCCCGCATGGACTGCGCAATCTGGGCCACCGAATGTCCCTCGGGCCGCTCGCCGATGGCCTGGCCGCCGGTCATGGCAACAGCGTCGTTGTAAAGAATTTTGTAGGTGATGTTCACGCCCGCAGCAATACTCTGGCGCACGGCCAGCAGCCCGCTGTGAAAGTAGGTGCCGTCTCCCAGGTTCGCGAACATGTGCTGGTCGTGACTGAACGGCTGCTGCCCCACCCAGGGCACGCCCTCGCCACCCATCTGCGTGAAGCCGACGGTGGCGCGGTCCATCCAGATGCTCATGAAATGGCAACCAATGCCGGCCATGGCGCGTGAACCTTCAGGCACTTTGGTGGAGGTGTTGTGCGGACAGCCGGAGCAGAACCAGGGCTGGCGGTCAGCCCCCTTGACCCCAGTGATTTCCAGCACCTTCATGGAAGCTTCCTTGGCGTCCAGAATGGCCAGTTGGGCGTCCATGCGGGCGTGCGTGTCTGCATCGACACCCAGTTTTTTCAGCCGCTGCGCAATGGCGCGGGCGATGATGGCGGGGGACAAATCTGCATTGGCGCGCAACAGCGTGTTGGCGCTGGGGTTGGGCATGGACCATTCACCGCCGCTGCCGTAGTGGTC
>JANMCB010000220.1:0-19738 GCA_031360805.1 Rhodoferax sp. | reverse complement strand
CCAACCGCAGGCGGTGGCATCGCCTGGGCCCCCGAATTCGATCGAAATTTGCGACCGCCGACTGCTGTGGCGTTTCGGCATATCTGGCGATCGACCCATCGTGCTGGTGAGCGTTGGTGCAGTCCAGGGACTGGGCTTGTTGCGTTCACTCGCTAAAGGTCTGCGCCTGTGGTCCTGGGGCGGTGTTGGCTGCGACCTGGTGGTGGTGAACACCGAGCCCCTGTCCTACCTGATGGAACTGCAGCGGGAAATTGCGATTCTGCGGGATCGCCATCTGGCTGAAACCACTTCGGAGGCCGGGCCCATCAACCCCAGCTGCACGGCTTTCCACCTGCTGCGCGGTGATGAACTTTCAGGCGGCGAGCTCGGGTCGCTCAAGGCACTGGCGCGCGTGCACATCAATGCCGATGGGCGACCGCTGGTTCACCACGTGCACGACTGGTGTGCCTTGCATGAGCAAGCCTACGAGCGTCGGCACGCGATCTCCACAGCCGCCCTGCCTGTGGCATTGCGCAACCGGTTGGACCCGCCCGCCCCCGCAGGCGGGTTTGACAACGCATCGGGTGATTTTGCCTTTGACGTCAACGCCAATTTGCGCCCCAAACGCCCGTGGATCAACGTGCTGGCCAATCCTGGGTTTGGCGCGCAGATCGGTGAGTCTGGTGCGGGCTACACCTGGGCAATGAACAGCCGCTTGAACCAGCTCACGGCGTGGTCGAATGACCCGGTAGGTGATACACCTTCTGAATGGTTTTTGCTGCAGGACTGCGACACGCTGGAGGTATGGAGCATGTCGCCCAACGCCTGGGGCGCTGCGTCTGTGACCTACAGCGTGACGCATGGTCAAGGCTTCAGCCGCATCAGCCACCGTCGACGGGACTTGTCTGCAAGTCTTACCTGGTGCGTTGACCCAGAGACCTCGGTCAAACAGATCCAGGTGGCGATTGCCAACCTGGGTTCGGCCAGGATGCGGTTGCGCGTGATCGGCATGGTGGAGTGGATCATGGGCGCCAACCGGGCGGATCGAAGAACGACGGAAACCGCGCTGTACCGACAACGGCTGGTGGATCAAAAGCTGACAGCCTTGCTGTGCACTCAAACTGAGCAATCGGGCGGATTCGGTTCGGGCACCGCCTTTTTCGGCCTGACCGGCCCGGTTGACGAAGCCGAAGATTGGACCTGCGACCGGCGTGAATGGTTCGATGCCCGGGGAATGGTTGTGCTGCCGGATCACCTGGGTCGCCAGCAGGGGCAGGGCCTTGACCCATGCGGGGCATTGTCCGTGCGCGTCACACTGGGCGCGGGTGACAAGGCAGAGCGGGTTTTCCTGCTGGGATTTGCTCCCACCCCCGATGCGGCCCGGGCCCTGGCCGCGCAGGCCGCAATCGTTTCACCACAGCATCGGGCCGATGAGGTCCGCACGCACTGGAATGCGCTCCTGGGCGCCACCACAGTGAAGACGCCCGACCCGCTGTTCGATGTGCTGACCAACCGCTGGTTTCTGTACCAAAACGTTGCATGCCGTTTGTGGGCCAAAGCCGGCTTCTACCAGGCCGGGGGCGCCACGGGTTTTCGCGACCAGTTGCAAGACGCGATGGCGCTTGCCTGGGCGGCACCCCAAACCCTGCGGCAACAGATCATCGTCTGCGCATCGCGGCAGTTTGTAGAAGGTGATGTGCAGCACTGGTGGCACGCCCCGACTGGCGCGGGGGTGAGAACCCATTTTTCCGATGACCTGCTCTGGCTGCCGTTTGCAACCAGCCACTACCTGCGCGCGACCGGCGACGCCACCCTGATGGACGAGCCCGTTGCCTTCATTGACGGCGCGGCCATTCCCGAGAACGCCGAGGATGCCTACTATGCGCCGCAGGTCAGCGCACAAGTCGCCTCGGTGTATGAACATGGGGCACGGGCGATAGACCACAGCCTGAAAGTCGGCTCCCACGGACTGCCATTGATGGGCGGCGGTGACTGGAACGATGGCATGAACCGCGTGGGCTCAGAAGGACGCGGCGAATCCGTCTGGCTGGGCTGGTTCCTGTGCCGCATCGTGGCGGACTTTGCGCCAATTGCGCGCGCCCGTGGCGATTTGGTGCGGGCGCTGAAATGGGAGGGCGCCGCGCAAGGCTGGAAGCACGCGTTGCTGGGCCAGGCGTGGGACGGACAGTGGTTCAAGCGCGCCTTCTTCGACGACGGTCAGCCACTGGGCTCCAGCGTCAACACCGAAGGGCGGATCGACCTGATCGCGCAAGCTTGGGCGGTTTTGTCAAAGGTTGCGCCGCTGCCGTTGCAGCGCATGGCCTTGGCGTCGGTCGAGGAGCATCTGGCGGACCACGAGGCCGGGTTGGTGCGTCTGCTGGATCCACCGCTCGTGCATGCAGTGCCTAGCGCTGGCTACATCCAGGCCTACCCGCCGGGTGTGCGGGAGAACGGTGGTCAATATTCGCATGCGGGCGTCTGGGCCGTGATGGCGCAGGCAGAATTTGCCCAAAGTACGGGCGCCGCCGGTGCTGCGCTGGATTTGCCCTATCGGACCTTCACCTGGCTCAGCCCGGCACACCGCACAGGAAATCCAGTCTATGGCGCCGCGTATGGACTGGAACCCTATGTGATGGCTGGCGACATCTACAGCCAGCCGCCCTATGTCGGGCGAGGCGGCTGGAGCTGGTACACCGGTGCGGCTGGGTGGATGCACCGCGCCGCAATTGAATCCATTTTTGGACTGCGACTTGACTCCCGGGAACTGAGCTTCGCCCCGTGCCTGCCTTCTGGCTGGCCACAGGCAGAGCTGACACTGCGCCGCGCTGGCCGGTCGATGCACTTCATCCTGATTCGCGCGTCGCCTGGTGCCGCCCTGGCCGCCACAGCAAAACAAAACGCTGCGTTGTTGCCACTGAAGCAGCCGCTGGCGTGGCCAGGTCTTACAGCTCATAGCTGCTTCGTCATTCCGTTGCTGGGAGACCCGGATTGAAAATTCCGGCGCGGCGCTGTCCTACACGGTCAAGCGTTTGACACTGATAGTGCGCTTTTGGCGTCGCTTCTAAAGTTGAGGCGTTGGTTGAAGTTGCGTTTGCAGCCAAGCCATGGACTTAAACAAGGAACCCGTCATGTCAGAAAAAACTCCGGCCACCAACGTCAAGCAACTACCTGCGACGGACCACCCCAGAATGGTGTTGGATGAAGTCGCCATCAATGCAGCGCGGCGCAGCCTAGACAGTGGTGCCGTCACGCCGAGCTACGGCCCGTGGCGAAAAGACATTATCAAGCTGCTCAATGATTCGCTCGCTACCGAGCTGGTTTGCGTGCTGCGGTACAAACGCCACCACTTCACTGCCAGCGGCCTGTCGTCACCCAAGATCGCCGAGGAGTTTATGGTCCATGCCAACGAAGAGTCCGCCCATGCAGACCGTCTGGCCCAGCGCATTGTCCAGCTGGGTGGTGAGCCTGATTTTTCGCCCGATTCTCTGACGCAGCGCAGCCATGCCGCCTACGACCAGTCCACTGACTTGAAGTCAATGATCAAGGCCAACCTGATTGCAGAACGCGTCGCCATCGAAGCCTACAGCCAGATCATCGGGCTGATTGGCGACAAGGATTCAACGACGCGCCGCCTGCTTGAAGACATCCTCAGTGATGAGCAGGAACACGCCGACGAATTGAAGGACTGGTTGACCGAATAGGCCAGACGATTCTTGCCCAAGCCTGGCAGGGCGAGTTGCCAAGCATTGAGCTCTTGAGCATTATTTTTAACCGGAGAATCACCATGAACTACCGCAACGGCCTCTGTGCCATCATCGCCGCCGCTTCCTTGGTCACCATCAGCGGCTGCGCCGTGACCCGTGGCCAGGAAACGGTGGGCGCCTACATTGACGACACGGGCATCACAACGCTTGTCAAGTCACGCTTTGTTGAGAACAAGGATGTCGACGCTGCCAGCATCAAGGTTGAAACCCTCAATGGCACCGTGATGCTGTCCGGGTTCGCTAAAAACTACACGGAAAAAGTCACCGCAGGCGATATCGCGCGCGGGGTCAAGGGCGTGAAAGTTGTGAAGAACGAAATTACGGTGCGACCCTAGTATATTGACACACAAATAACGAAACATGATCAAACTCTCCTTACTGCCATTCGGCATACTGGAGCGTGATCATGCGCCAAACGGAGTTGCAATTGAGCGACGAGGATCGCTTGGTCGTCGAGGAGTTTCGCTGCAAGGGTCTTCATCATTCGCGAGAGGTCAATCGAGCGCATCTGCTGGCGTTCGCTCCTCCAAAAATGAGTAATTTTGGCCATCAGCAACCTTTGCCACACCGAAGGCGACCCCGATACAAATTGACCCCCAACCAAACCCAATTTGGGTATGAACGGTCAGCATATGGTCAGCAAGTGTTCAACGCTGCCGAGGGTCCAGCGCATCACGCAGGCCGTCGCCGAGCAGGTTGAATGACAACACAAGCAGGAAGATCGACAACCCGGGCCAGATCGCCATCCAGGGCGCGTTGTCGATGTAGTTTTTAGCGGTGTTGAGCATGCTGCCCCAGCTTGGGTCTGGGGGCTGCTGGCCCAGGCCTAAAAACGACAGGCTGGCTTCGGCGATCACAGCCGCAGCAATGGCCAGAGTGGCTTGCACGATCAGGGGCGCCGTGATGTTGGGCAAGATGTGACGCAAGGCGATGCGCAGGGGTGGGTTGCCAACGGCCCGCGCGGCTTCGATGTAGTCCTCGACCTTGACGTTGAGCACCTGCGCGCGTGTGAGCCGCACAAAAATCGGCGCGGCGGAGACACCGATGGCGATCATGGCGTTGGTCAGGCTCGGGCCGAGAAACGCCGCCAGCGCGATGGCCAGGATCAGGAACGGGCAGGCGAGAAAGGCGTCGGTGATGCGAGAGATCAGCGCGTCGGCAAATCCGCCCAGAAACCCGGCGGCCAGGCCAATTGGCACGCCGATCAAGAGGGAGATGGTGACCGACACCACACCCGCAAGCAGCGATGCCTGAGTGCCCCAGATCACCCGCGAAAACACATCGCGACCGATTTCGTCGGTGCCAAACCAGTGCGCGGCGCTGGGTGCCTTGCGGATCGCGCTCCAACTGGCGGCGATGGGGTCTTGCGGCGAAATCCACGGCGCAAACACGGCCAGCACGACGAAGAGGAGGACCACCACCAGGCCCAGCATGGCACCACGCCGACGCAGCAAACGGCGCCAAGCGCGCCGCCACGGCCCGGCGCCAGATGGGCGGGCGGACACGACCGTTGCGCCGGGCACGGTCGGAGCGGCCAACCTTGAGCGGGCGCTGGCGTTCATTGGCGCATGCGCGGGTTGACGAGGAAATAGGCCATATCGGCCAGCAAATTCAGCAACATGTACGCCGTAGCCGTGACCAGCACGACGCCTTGCACCACCGCGTAGTCTCGGTTGAAGACAGAGTCGACAATCAGTTTGCCAAAGCCAGGAATGGTGAACACTTGCTCTGTCAACACCGCGCCAGAAAGCAGGGTGCCAAATTCCAGCGCACCCAGGGTAATGATGGGTGTCAGGGCGTTGCGCAGGGCATGTTTGAGAACGACAGTGCGTTCGTTCAAGCCCTTGGCACGAGCCGTGCGCACGTAGTCTGCCGAGAGCACCTGCAACATGGCGCTGCGGGTGTGACGCATGAGCACAGCGGCAATCGCGTTGCCCAACACAAACGCCGGCATGATCATGGCGCTTAAGTTGGCGCCCAGGTCTTCAAAAGGGCTGACGTAGCCAGAGGCCGGCAACCAGCCGAGTTGCACCGAGAACAACAAGATCATCAAAATGCCGAGCCAGAAATTGGGCGTGGACAGACCCCACAACGCAAAAACGTTGGCGCAATAGTCCCACGCGGTGCCGCGCCCGATGGCCGAGACGATGCCCGATGGGATGCCGATCAACAGCGCGATGCCCATGGCCAACACCGCCAGCTCTATCGTGACGGGCAGCTTCTGAATGATGAGATCAAGCACCGGCTGCTGCGTGCGGATCGACTCACCCAGGTCACCCCGAGCGACGCCGCCCACCCAGTAGGCGTAACGCACGGGCAGGGGTTCGTCCAGATGCAGCTTGGCGCGCAAATACTCGACCACGGTGGGGTCTTGGTCCTCACCGGCCAGTATTTTTGCGGGATCTCCGGGCAGCAATTGCTGCAGGCCGAAGATCAGCATCGAGACGAAGACCAGCGTCGGCACCAGTGTGGCCAGGCGCTTGACGAGGTATTCCAGCATCGTCAGCGCGGGCGGGTTGAGTTTGGAAGGCTCAAGGTGCCATCTTCAGGCCCGTCACACGCAGCAGGCCATCGGGCACGTTGCGCACGCCAGACAACTTGCCGTTGTAAGCCCACAGCCAATTGCGGTGGTACAGATAAATGACGGGGCGTTCTTTGAGCACCGACGCCGCGATTTGCTCAAATATTTTCTTGCGGGCGGCCGGGTCGCGCAGTTCACGCGACTGGTTCAAGAGTGCGTCAGTCTCGGGCGTGCAATAACCAGCGTAGTTCAGCGGCTGTTTGCAGCCGTGAAAGCTGTACAGGTTGCCATCCGGGTCGGCGCGGCCGCTCCAGGCCAGTGCGTAGGCATCAAATTCACCTTTGTCGGCCATGTTGAGCGAGGTGGCAAATTCAGCTGCCTGGATCTTTACGTCGAAACCGGCTTCGCGCGTCATCGCCTGGACAACCAGCGCCAGGCGCTGCGCGTCGGAGGTGGTGGGCGTGAGCAAGGTGAAGCTCGGGTTGGGCACGCCCGCCTCTTTGAGCAGGGCTTTGGCCTTCGCGATATCGCGTTTGGGCACGGGCAAATTCTTCGCGTAGTAGGCGTTGGTGGGCGCAACCCACTGGTTGCCCACGGTGGCTTCGTTGTCCATCACCACTTGCGCCAGGCCTTGGCGGTCCAATGACAACTCGAAAGCCTCGCGCACGCGGGCATCGCGGCCCAGCGGGTTTTTCTTGGCCTGGTCGCTCTTGCCGATGTTGATGGTGATGCCTTGGTAACCGATTTCGGTAATACGCGAAGTTTTGAGTTTTTTGTCCGCAATAATCTTTTCCATGTCGCTGGACGACACGCGTTCGATGAAGTCAAGCTGCCCGGCTTTCAGGTTGGCCAGTCGCACGGTAGCGTCGGGAATAGGCGTGTAGGTGATCTTGTCGAAATTGATCTGTGACTTGTTCCAGTAATTGACGTATCGCTCAAACACAATGCGGTCTTGGGCCACGCGTTCGACAAACTTGAAGGGGCCCGAGCACACCGGGTTGGCGCCGAATTTGTCGCCTGCGGCCTGCGCTGCCTTGGGGGAGACCATCATGCCGGCGCGGTCTGCCAGCTGGGCCAGTAAGGGTGAAAACGGCGCGGAGAGGTTCAAGCGAACTGTGGCTGGGTCGATGACATCCACTGAAGCGACGGGCGCCAGCTCACCCCGGCGGTTCGAACCAGGAATGGTTTTGTGGCGTTCGATATTGAACTTCACCGCTGCCGCGTCAAACTTCTCACCATCGTGAAAGGTGACGCCTGGGCGCAGCTTCATGGTGAGTGACTTGCTGTCTGCTGACCATTCCCATGAGGTGGCCAGCTGTGGCACGATGGCGAGTTTTTCATCGACATCGAGCAACTTGTCACACAACGCGGCAAAAACGATGCGCCCAACGAAGGTGCGTGCCAGCGAGGGGTCGAGCACATCCGGGTCTTCGGCCAGGCCGACACGCAAGGTTTGCGCCTGTAAGGTCAAGGGCGCCAGGGCCACCAGGGCGGGAGCCAGTGACAGCGCCAAAGTATTGAGGATGATTTGCGGTGACAAACGCATGGTGTGGGTTCCAGGTTGAACGGTTGAACGGTTGAACGTGTTGTACCGATGAAGATATCACACGGGCGGCGCGAGGAAGGCCGATTGCAGGCGCTCAAGCCGTTGCTGCGAGGCGGTAGGGCCGGCGATAACTTGTAGGGTCCTCGTGGCCGGTTGGATGTCGCGCCAGAAGTGGCAGGCCACGGCCTGGCTGGACGCGCCTGCCTGGCTGGCTTCGAGCACCGGAGCCTGCTCTGAACACACTGCTTGGGCATGAGCGCAACGGGTGTGGAAACGGCAGCCCCTGGGCGGGTTCAGCGGGCTGGGGACGTCGCCGGTCAAAACAATGCGCTGGCGTTTTGTTCCAGGCACGGCGGGTTTCGGCAGTGGGATGGCCGACAGCAGCGCTTGGGTATAGGGGTGACGTGGCGCGTCAAACAGGGCGCCGCATTCGCCAATTTCAACAATGCGCCCCAGGTACATCACAGCGATGCGGTGTGCAATGTGTTTCACCACTGCCAGGTCGTGGGCGATAAACATGTAGGCCAGGTCCAGCCGTTGTTGCAAATCTTGCAACAAGTTCACTACTTGGGCTTGCACGGAAACATCAAGCGCCGACACCGCTTCATCACAAACAATCAGTTTGGGCTCGACCGCAAGAGCTCGGGCGATGCCGATTCGTTGGCGCTGCCCGCCAGAAAACTCATGCGGGTACCGGTTCGAATGGTCGGGTGCCAAGCCGACGATGCCCAGCAGTTCGTTGACGCGTTCGGCATGCCGCCCTGTGTGCAGGCCATGCAACATCAAAGGCTCGGTCAATGTCTGGCCGACCGTCATGCGCGGATTCAGAGAGGAATACGGGTCCTGAAAAATGATTTGCATGGCGCGGCGCTGCGCGCGCAAGGCATCGGTGCTCAGCGTGCTGAGGTCTTGGCCATCAAATTTGATCTGCCCAGACGTCGGTTCGATCAAACGCAGAACCAGACGGCCAAGCGTCGATTTTCCGCAGCCAGATTCGCCCACCACGCCAAGTGTTTCGCCAGCGGCAATCATGACGCTGACGCCGTCTACCGCCTGCACCTGGCCTTTGATCCGGCCCAAAACGCCCCGGCGCACCGGGAAGTGTTTGACCAGACCGGTAACTTCCAGCATGGCGCTCATGCCAGCACCGCAGAGGCGCTGGCAGCCATCAGCGTGTCTGGGTCCAGAGGCGCTTTCCAGCAGGCGGACTCATGCCGCTCGCCGACTTGTTGCAGGCTCGGCGCGGTAGTGTGGCAATGCGCATCGGCAAATGGGCAGCGTGCCGCGAAGCTGCAGCCGGACGTTCTTTCCTGTTGGCCCGGCACTTGGCCATTGATCGAGGCCAGGCGAGTTTGCGCCACGTCCAGGCGCGGGATCGACCCCAGCAAACCAATGGTGTAGGGGTGTTGCGGCGCATCAAACAGCTGCTGCACCGACGCGCGCTCGACCACGCGGCCAGCGTACATCACCACCACCTCATCGGCCACTTCGGCAACAACGCCAAGGTCATGGGTGATGAGGATGATGGCGGTGCCGGTCTCTTCCTGCAAACTGCGCATCAACTCGAGAATTTGCGCCTGAATTGTCACGTCGAGCGCGGTGGTGGGCTCGTCCGCGATCAACAGCCGGGGCTCGCAGGCCAGCGCCATAGCGATCATTGCGCGCTGTCGCATACCGCCCGAAAGCTTGTGCGGGTGCTCATGAAACCGTAGCTCAGGCGCCGGCATGCGCACCTTCAGCAACATGGCGATGGCACGCGTTTGGGCATCTGCGCGACTGATGTTGCGGTGGCGCAGCAGTCCTTCCACGATCTGCTCGCCAATGGTGAACACCGGGTTGAGCGAGGTCATCGGTTCCTGAAAAATCATTGCCATGCCGTTGCCACGCAGGTCTTGCATCGCGCGCGCGGGCGCACCGACCAGCTCACGGCCTTCAAAGCGAATGGAGCCGCCTTCAATGCGCCCCGGCGGGTTGGGCAACAGGCCCATGATCGACAACGCAGTCACGCTTTTGCCGCAGCCCGATTCACCGACGATGGCCAAGGTGCGACCCGCCTCGATGGTGAAACTCACGCCATTGACGGCGGCGAATTCACCATCGTCCGTGGTGAAGTGTGTGCGTAGCTGCGAAACTTCCAGCAATGCTGTCATGCAAGTTGCGCGGTGCGCTGCCCTTGATGTGCGTGAAACTGAGTGATCCGGGCCTCAATTTCACTGCGATCCGTCAAACCCGCAGCATCGTGCCGCCCGGCGAGGCAAGAGAGGAAAGGCTGGAATCGCTCCAGGCTCTTGTCGTACAGGCGGCGCAATTCGAGCATGGGTTCTTCATGGTCATCGACGCGCAAGTCCAGTTGCAGGTAGTCTTCGTCGCCCTGAATGCACAGCGCAGCCGACTGTTTGCCGCGTTTGTCGCCACCGGCATCTTCGCCAGCGGCCATGGCCGCCAGCAGGCGTTCCGCCAGGGGCAGGTGCAGTGATTGTTGAAATGCGTCTGCCGTGGCCTCAAGCACCTGCGGGCCTGCCAGCATGTTGCCGGCCACGCTGAAGTCTTCAAAAATTTGGTGGCCGCACCAGTCAACGCAGCCTGATCCGGTAAACGCAACCCCCGGTCCGGTTGCGGGCAGAACATGAAGCTGGCGCTGGTCGCGCCCTGGGTCGGCATCAATCAGTTTTGCAACGGCCAATTTCGCAGACATTCCACTGGCCAGCACTTCCAGGCCGCGCGGGCCATAAGTGGGGTTCATCAAGGCCTGTGTTGACAATGCGCCTAGGCCGCGCCGCGTGTGTACACACAGCGCGCCCACGGCGAAGAAGCGACTGGCAATCGCGACGCCAAAATTGCCTTGGGCATCACGCGCCAAAATCGACCAGGTCATCGGGGGAGTATAGAGGCTCTATGCCGATTGGTGTTGTACCAGACATCACCGACACCCATGGATTAGCACACCGGCCTGTGGCAAAGCTGCCAACGAGGGGTTGGACGGCAAATGCTTGCGCATGGAGATGAGCAAATACGCAATGGCGATGCAGTGCGAGGCGGCTCTGAACCCTCTGGCACGGGGGGAGCGGCGAAATTTCCCTCGTTTGATCATTTGTGATTGAAGCCTATGTTTGCAGGCGTCGGCAACTTGGGCTTACTGCTGACCTTCTGCCTGATTCGTTATGGTTGACCGATTGGCAGCAGGTTGGCAATCATCATGACATCGCGGCCTTGTTGACCTGTGCTTCTACGTCGCCGCAGGCCTGCATCAACTGATCGAAAGGCATGGCGTCACCTACCATGACGGCATCAGCAAGCATGTTCGCGTAGTCACGCGCGAGCGCTTCTCGTGCCTCGCCCTCAGGCACTATTTTCAAATGGCCTGCTGCTGCCAACGTATAGTCTATAACTCCACCGTCCGTGTCCTTCTCGACGAAGAAAAACGACTTGTGCTGCGCGACCGCCTTGGCCACGGCTCGATCCGAAGCAGCACCAGCGAAATGGGAGCTGCGCGCAATCGCCGCCAGATCATGCCAATGCCGCGCGTACCGCTCGCTGCGTATGCGTCCCTGCGCACAATAGACGTGCGCGGCCGTTGCCTTCTCCCAGAACGTTCGTGCAACGCTCATGACCAAAGGCGAAGCAGTGGGGAAAGAGACGCCCTCAACATGCCCATCCATATCGCACGCAACGGTCATGACCTGATGAGGCTCCCCGGTGGCGCGACCACCGAATTCCAGCGTCACCACAGGGGGAACGTAGCCCGTCCCCTGCTTGATTGCGGGGTAGTGCAGCAGCAGCTTGTCATTCTCCACGCCGCCGATTTTCAGTGTTGCGTCCACGTGGTCGCGCGCCAGTGCCGCCTCAAGAACTGGCCGCAGGTCCGCTGCGATCCAGCCAGGTAGACGGTCGCGCACGGCCTTGGTCCATTTGTTCGCCTGGCTGCGACTCGTTGGCAAGAATTCATCTCCGCTCATCAGGTCATTGATCAGCTTGCGGATATCGTAGGTGAGGTCAATGTCTTCGGAAAACCGGTCGATGACCTTGTAAGCCTTGGACAAGGAGGTGCCGCCTTTGAAGGTCAGGGCGGCAGCAAGGGGTGACTCGAAGATAGCGCCGAGCGTCCAGACTACCCACAGATCCTTTTCCAACAGATGGGTCGGCCGATCAGTACTGGCCCGTGCCTGTTCCAGAACTTCGCGCTGATCCTCCCGGCTGAGAGACAAGTAGGACTCAGCCACGCGTTGCTTCCTCGCCGATGGCCCGCGCCATCCAGGATGGCAGTGCCGCACGTGCGGAGGCCAGAGCACGCCATTCTGAGTTCGGCAAGGTGCGGTGCAATGTTGCTAGTGATTCGCTGACATGTGTCGGCCCCATCCAAGCCAAGGCACGCACTGCCGCGCCTGCCTGCCCCGTACCCAAGGCCAACATCCAGCGCGGTACGTGTTTGACCAGCACCTCGGAGCGACCCAGCTTCAGCTTGCGGGTTCGCCCTGACGTCAGGTAGACCTCGCGAATGGGTACCTGCTGGGTCAAGCCCAGGATGTTGGCCGCCATCGCACCATGTGGCGTTACCGTTTCGCCGCTTTGGGCGGCCAGAGACTCAACCACCTTTTCGGGTGCCGGCGCACGGGTGCCAAAGCGGTTGGACACTGGGTTGACATAGGTGCCGCGTCCCGCGCGCAGCAGCTTGCTTTCCTTGGTCAGTCGTGAGAACGCCTGATCCACAGCGGCTCGACTGCCCAAGTGCAGAAACTCCTTGGGCGAAAGCACACCTCCCTCGGGCAGAGACTGTGCGTGCAGCAAAATGGATTCTGGCAATGTGGTCATGGGATACCTTAATAGTGAGAATCTTATATCAGTTTCTGACATTTGGTATAACTATTTGATTCGACTATTTCGCCGTTTTGCAGCGTCCTCGCACCGATGGAAACCCAACGGCACATGAATTTGTGGATTTCATCACCGAGGCGCTAGAAACTATCGTCAAAAACCTGATGCGTGGCGGAAGATGGCCTTGAGTATCTCGAATGACATTTTTGAATGTGGTTCACCGGCCCGCTCGTTGTACCTCGAGCGCACCGTGATCGTAATGAATGATCGATTGGGCCCAAATCTCATGAATCGGCTGATCTGGCACACCCCATGCAAACCACGCGGCCTCCTGCAGTGGGCAAGCCGCACTTTTCAGCAACCGAATGTAAGTTGGGAGCCGATCCTTTGGTTTACCAATGAACCCAAGCGATATTTTTCTGACAATAGGCATGTCCTTCGCTCGCGCGCGGCGGCGGATAGCAAACTCATTTAGCAAATTGGTGCTAACCCCACCGCTGTGTATGGAGACGGCGCATACCACCTCAAGGAAACCAGTTTTGCAAACCCACAGAAGGTGCAATCCAAAAAAACACGTTGTACTTTGCACCCAAAAACCAAAGTAGCTCGCAGTCTTGCACATTGCGGGAGCGATCCCTCTTCGCAGGACTGCCGACACACGGCGCAACGATGCCGCTTGATTTGGCCAGTTTTTGATGAGTTTTTTGACCGACCCGGATGAAGATCATTTGGTTGCAGGCCCATCAGGCGGTTTACACGCCACCGGGCCTGCGGCACAGTTGCAGGGATCACGCGGGTTGACGACTGTAGCGACGGCTCAATAGAGCGCTGCGCCAGCCTTCAGGTTTGAGCGGTTTGCGTCCCATCACGATCTTGCGCAGAAATGACTTTCAAACACAGAGGGTCAGCCGGTCCTTCCTTTCAAACTCGAAACTAGTTTTTCGCGCCTGACATTTGTTGTATCCATTCTGAAACGCTGCTTTTCGTCCAAAGGCTTACCCTGGATCCGATTTTTATTGGCCGGGGAAATTTTCCTTCCTTGATCCTTTGATAAATCCAACTCCGTTTTAGACCCACCAAGTTAATCACCTGACTCATCCTTATCAACTGATCTGGGCCAATCCCATTTTTGATTTCCATTTACTACTCCGCATTGTTTTGACCAACTGAATTTAGTGCTTGGCACTGGAGTCAGCGATCCGAAACGTGGCCCTTTTCATCTGCAATTTGGATATCTTCAAGTTGGTGCGCTAGGAATTATTCAAAAGCGGCAATGACCGGGGATCAGCACGCAAAGTCTAAAGCGACTCTATCGACGTTTGCGTCGAATCATTTGATTGATCCAAATTGTTCAAGGGGAAACTTTGTCTGAGTGCCTGAGTAGTGCTCGTTCCACCGGTTTTTTACGGTTTACCCCTTGGTTTACCCCTCAGACCACGGAAAGACAAAAGGGTTAGTAGCTACTAAGCTACTAACCCTTGTCATTACTGGTGCGGCTGGCAGGAATTGAACCCACGACCCCTTGGTTCGTAGCCAAGTACTCTATCCAACTGAGCTACAGCCGCGAAGCTCAAGATTGTAGCACGGGCACCCTAGGCGACGATTACAGCGCAGGCTACAGAGGACGCGACGCCCGATTGAGCCAGATCAAACCCAATTCTGACCAATGCGGGCACAAGCTATTCCGGACATTGCGAAGTTTCAAAATATTTCGGCACCCAAGCCGTTTTGAAATTGCGGTTTCTGCTCTCTTTTAATGCAGCAATTCGACCAGCAAGCCGCCCAGTTCGATTTGGTCACCCGCAGCCACCAACACCGCGCCCACAACACCAGAGGCGCCTGCCGCGACCCACATTTCCATTTTCATGGCTTCAATGCACACCAGCGGGTCACCCTCCTGCACCAGAGCGCCCGGCGCCACGCGCACCTGCGTCACGCGCCCGGCCACCGGCGCGGTGCTGCGGCGCGGGTCCAGCGCCGCCCGCGCATCCGGGAAGGGGGAGGCCTCGCTAAAAACAAGACTGTTGCCGTGCAGGCTCAGGTGCAAATCGTCGCCGGCAAACACCACAATCGCCTGCCGGCGCACGCCGTCCTTCTCATAGGAGACGGCGCCCTTGCCCTCGACCAGCGTGGCGGGTAGATCAGGCAGCAGGATGTGAACTTGCGCCTGGCCTGCACTCACGCGCGCCTGGCCCTGGCTGTCGGTCTGCACCCGAAGCGTGCGGCTTTGGCCCTCACAGACGAGTTGCACGTCAAACGCTGAAACGCTGTTGGGCCGCCAGCCCGCGCCCTGGCGCAAGGCGTAAGCGGCGGCGGCCAGCTGCCAGGCTTCGGTGTTGACCTCTGGACGGGTGAGGATCGGCTCGCCCTGGGCCAGCCAGGTGTCGAGCAGGGTGGTCGTCATCGTCGCACTGCGAAAAGCCGCGTGGTCCACCAAGTCCGACAAAAACTGGCCGTTGTTATGGATGCCCAACAGGGGCGAGCGGGCCAGGGCGCTTCGCAGCAAACGGATGGCGTCTTCGCGCGTCGGACCATGCACAATGATTTTGGCCACCATGGCGTCGTAATACGAGGTGACCTCGGCGCCTTCCACAATGCCGTCGTCGATGCGCGCGCCGCTCTGCCGCGCGCCCTCGGGCCGCCACCACACCACCTTGCCGGTTTGCGGCGCAAAACCGGCGTAGGGGTCTTCGGCATACAGGCGCGCCTCAATCGCGTGGCCGCTGAGCGTGATTTGCGCCTGCGAGACCGGCAAGGGTTCACCGCGCGCCACCCGCAACTGCCACTCGACCAGGTCGAAACCTGTGACCATCTCCGTCACCGGGTGTTCGACCTGCAAGCGCGTGTTCATCTCCAGAAAATAATGCTTGAGCTGCTGGTCAACCACAAACTCGACCGTGCCCGCGCCCCGGTAGCCCACCGCCAGCGCCGCTGCCACGGCGTCGCGCCCCATCGCTTCGCGCATCGACGGGCTGACGATGGCCGACGGCGCTTCTTCGATCACTTTTTGCCGCCGCCGCTGCGCCGTGCAGTCGCGCTCGCCAAGATACAGCGCGTTGCCATGTGCGTCGGCAAAGACCTGGATTTCAATGTGGCGGCCGTCGTCAATCAGGCGTTCGAGCATCAAGGTGCCGTCGCCAAACGCGCTTTGTGACTCGCGCCGTGCACTGCTGACCGCCTCGGCCAGCTCAGCTGCTTCGCGCACCATGCGCATGCCGCGCCCGCCACCACCCGCAACGGCTTTCACCAGCAAGGGGAAGCCAAGTTTTCCGGCCTCCTGAATGAGGTGCGCGTCGTCCTGGTTTTCACCCAGGTAACCCGGCGCACACGGCACCCCGGTGGCGATCATGCGGCTCTTGGCCCGGGCCTTGTCACCCATTGCCTCGATGGCCGAAGGTGGCGGGCCGATGAAAACCACACCGGCGTCCTGGCAAGCTTGTGCGAAGGCGGCGTTTTCGCTCAGGAAACCGTATCCCGGATGAATGGCGTCGGCGCCGGTTTTTCGGGTGGCATCCAATAGTTTCTCGACCGACAAATACGATTCGGCGGCTGGCGACGGGCCAATGTGCACCGCCTCATCGGCCTGGCTCACGTGGGGCGCGTGGCGGTCGGCGTCGCTGTAAACGGCCACGGTCGCGTAACCCAGGCGGCGCGCTGTGCGGATGACGCGGCAGGCGATTTCGCCGCGATTGGCGATCAGGATTTTTGAAAATGTCATGTTCGTGCCGCCCCGCTTAGAACCGCGCCACGCCGAAGGTATTGCCATGCAGCTTTCGCTCGTCAGCCTCCTTCGCAATGGCCAGGCACAACCCGAGAACGCGCCGCGTGTCGCGCGGGTCAATGATGCCGTCGTCCCACAGCCGCGCCGTGCCAAACAGCGCGCTCGACTGGCTGTCCAGCAACTTGCGCAGGCCGTCGGACATGGCTTCGAGTTTCGCCTCGTCCACCGGCTGGCCGCTCTTCTCGAGTTTGGCGCGGTTGACGATGTCCATCACCTTGGCGGCCTGGGCGCCGCCCATCACCGCCGTGCGCGCCGTCGGCCAGGCGAAGATGAAACGCGGATCGAACCCGCGCCCGCACATGCCGTAATTGCCCGCACCGAACGAGCCGCCGATGACAAAGGTGAATTTCGCCACCCGCGCGTTGGCTACTGCCTGCACCATCTTGCTGCCGTGTTTCACGGCGCCCTGCTGCTCGGCTGCCGTGCCCACCATGTAACCAGTGGTGTTTTGCAGAAAGACGAGCGGCGTTTGGCTCTGGTCACACAGCTGGATGAACTGCGCCGCCTTGATCGAGCCATTGGGCTGGATCGGGCCGTTGTTGCCCAAAATGCCGACCAGATGGCCTTGCACGCGCGCGTGGCCACACATCATGTCGGGCGCGTAGGTGGCCTTGAATTCGAGGAAGTCCGAGCCATCGACCAGGCGCGTGATGACCTCGCGCACGTCATAGGGCTCGCGGTCGTCGGCAGGCACCACACCGAGCATTTCCTGCTCGTCGTAGTGGGGTTCGGCAAACGTGCCCGGCGCGGGGACGGCGTCCCATTTGAGCTTGTCCAGCACCTCGCGCGCCTGCGCAATGGCGTGGGCGTCGTCTTCGCACAGGTATTCACCCAGCCCGGTCACATTGGCGTGAATCGCCGCGCCGCCCAGCGCTTCTTCATCCGAATCTTCACCCATCGCCGCTTTCACCAGGGGCGGCCCGGCGAGAAAAATTTTGGAGCGGCCACGTACCAGAATCACGTAATCCGACAAACCCGCGTGGTACGCACCGCCGGCGGTGGACGAGCCATGCACCACCGCAACCTGCGGCAGGCCCATGGCCGACATGCGCGACTGGTTGGCAAAACCGCGCCCGCCGTCGACAAAAATCTCCGCCTGGTACTGCAGATTGGCGCCGCCGCTTTCTATCAAATAAATGAGCGGGAGCTTGTTCTCCATCGCCAGGCGTTGCGCGCGGTGCGATTTTTTTAGGCCCATGGGCGCCACTGTGCCGCCTTTCACGGCGCTGTCGTTCGCCGTGATCAAACAGCGGCGGCCCCGCACCACGCCGATGCCGACGATAGAACCGCCGCCCATGACCGCCTTGATGCCGTCGTCGTCGTGCATGCCCAGGCCTGCGAGTCGGCTGATTTCCAGAAACGGCGAGCCACGGTCCAGGAGGCGCGCCACCCGTTCACGCGGCAACAGTTGCCCGCGCTCCTCGAAGCGCGCGCGTTTGGATTCGGACTCGGAGATGACGATGTTTTCCAGTCGCTGGACTTCGCCCAGCAGCCCCAGCATGCGGGCGGCGTTGCGTTTGAAGGGCTCGGATTTGGCGTTCAAGCGCGAAGTGAAGACCGGCATGGGTTGAATTTCCGAAAAATGATTCAATCAAACTACTTGGCACCGTACCCCATGGTCTGCGGCAGCCACAAGACGATCTGGGGGAAGAGCGTCATCGCCAGCAGCAGCGCCAGCAGCATCAGCAGGAAGGGCCAGCCTTCCTTCATCATCTCGCCAATCGGGATACCCGTCAGCGCCTTGGTGACAAACAACAACATGCCAAAGGGCGGGTGGATCAGGCCGATCATCATGTTGAGTACCACCAGCACACCAAAATGCACGAGATCAACACCCAGCAGTTTGGCGGCGGGCAGGAGCATGGGCACGAACACCAGCAGCAGCACCGACACATCGAGAAAACAGCCCAGCACCAGAAACATCACGTTGACCAGCAGCAAGAACTTGGTTTGCGAGAGCTGCATGCTGTCGACCCAGGTGGCCATGGCTTGGGGCACGCCTTCCGCGGTGAAGGCGTAGTTGAGCATGAAGGAACCCGCCAGGATAATGGTGATCACCGCGCTGCCACGGGTCGATTCCAGCACCACGCCCAAGAAGCTGCGCCAGGTGAGCGCCCTGAACACCAGGGCGGCCAGCACCAGAGCGTGCAGTGCCGCCACGGCTGCGGCTTCGGTGGGCGTGAACGCGCCTGAGTAAATGCCACCCAACAAGACGATGGGCATGGAGAGCGGCAAAGCGCCCCTGAAAATGATGCCCGGCCACTCGCCGCGCGGCACCGGCGCTTCACGCGGCATGTTGCGTTTGACGGCGATGAAATGCACCACGATCATCATCAAAATCGCCATCAGGAAACCCGGCACCACACCGCCCAGGAACAAGGCACCGACCGACGCGCCGGAGACCAGCGCGTAGATCACCATCGGAATCGAGGGCGGAATGATCGGCCCCAGCGTGGCGCTGGCCACCACCACAGCGCCGGCGAAACCGCGCGAATACTCCGGCTTTTTCAGCATCTGTTTGATGGTGACCAGGCCCGGCCCGGCGGCGTCGGCAATGGCGCTGCCGCTCATGCCGGAGAAAATCACGCTGACCAGAATGTCCACCTGCGCCAGCCCGCCGCGCATGCGCCCCACGAGGATGCGGCAAAAATCAAAAATGCGCTCGCTCACGGTGCCGGCGTTCATGATGTTGGCGGCAAATACGAAGAGCGGCACGGCCAGCAGCACGTAGCTGTTGTACAGGCCGTTGCCGACCTGCTCGGCCACCAGGCCAATGTCTTGCTGCTTGACAATGAGGTAACCGATGCCCGAGGCCAGCATGGAAAAGCCGATCGGCATGCGCAGCAGCATGCCCGCCACCATGACGCCCACCAGCACTGCCAGGGCCGCGCTCATTGCAAATTCAACTCCACATCGAGCCCCTCACCGCGCCAGGCGGCACGGATGTTCAACAGGGCACGAATCACCAGCGCCACAAAGAGAAACACAAAGGGCATGAACACCCAGCGAAAGGAAATGCCCAGCACCGGCGTGCCTTCGCGCGCCATGAAACTCACGTAGTCCCAAGTAGCGGGAATCGCCCACAGCGCCAGGCCGCCCAACAACAGGTTGCCGGCGATTTTCATGGCCTTACGCACGGGTTGGCTCGCGCTGTTCCATATCAGGTCAAACGCCACGTGCTCGCGCTCGGGCACGATGAACGCCGCCGACCAGAGGATCACCCAGACGTAGAGAACGACAACCAGTTCGTCGGTCCAGGCCAGCGGTTTATTGAAGCCGAAACGCGCCGTAATCTGGACGATAAACACGACAAACATCGTCAGAAACAGAATACC
>JANMCB010000186.1:0-5175 GCA_031360805.1 Rhodoferax sp. | reverse complement strand
GGGAAGACCTCCTGGAGTTTGGCTTGCAGGGTCCCCGGGTCAATCGTCACGATGACGTCTTTGACGGCACAAGCGCCATCTGCGCTTTGCAGCACCAGGTTCATGGAGCCGGCGCGTTTACCAATGAAAAACAGCTCGGTCGGGCTGAGCAAAATCACATCCACATCTGCCACACCCTCTTGCCCTACCGCCATGGCCAGGGCCTGTTGCGCGGCAGCAGCATTCTTTTCGCCGCCTGCCTCAGTGGGCCTGCCGGCCCGGCCAGACGCCAGGCCACCTACCACCATGCGCACCGCCGGGGTGGCGAGTTTGACCACGGTGGATTTGCCCAGCACGATCTGCGTGGGCGGGTCGACCGTGACCGCTGTGCAGGGTTTCAGCGGGGCTGGCGGCGGGCCTTGCGACACCCCGGGCGCGAGCGTCGCCTGGGTAGGCTGTGCGTTGGGGCGCGCAGGCGCTCTGACAGCAATGGCGCCTGTGGCAGCGGACGCAGGGCCAGCCACCGCGGTCGCCCGGGCGGCGGGCGCTTGCACGGGTCCGGGTGATTGCGCCTGTGCCTGTGCCGGGGCCTGCGCTTGCCCGAACCCTGGGCCTGCCCACCAGAGTGCCGACAACAGGGCCAGAGTTTTCGGGTTGCGAAGTTTTTGGTTCTTGTTCAATGGGTGCTCCCTGTTAAACCGCTTGGACTGACCGGTGAAAGATTCAGAAACAATGCTGGGCGCGCACGTTGTTCTGGATCACTTCCACACAATTTCTGGGCGCAGCAGCAACCACCGGCACAACCATTGGTGCGGGTGCACGCACCACTTTGATGATCGGTTTGGGCAGAGCGGCCACGGGCGCTGGCACAGGCGGCGGGGGCACCGCTTTCTCCCCAAACAGCTCCTTCTTGGTAATGCCTGCGGTAACCACAGGCGTCTTGTCGACCTGGTTGCGCAACACCAATGACAAAGTGCCGACGCTGCGCGCCAGGTCCAGCTTCTCGGCGTCTCCGGGGAAAAGCTCCAGGGTGACAGCATTCACCACCTTGGGTTTGGTTTCGTCGCGGCTGGCTTCCTGTGCCACGGCCAGCACCAGCACATGCTCAAGCACGGTACGGCTGATCTGGATGTTTTCGTTGGTTTTGCCCTCTTTGTCCTGCTGGGTGTTGACCATCACGTCCACGTAGTTGCCGGGGAGCGCAAAACCGGCGACACCCACCACGTCGTTCACACGCACCGTCATCGCCCGTTTGCCTTCGGCGATCACCGCTGAAAGACCGCCTTGGGTGCCCACAGGGGCGAGTTTGGTGGCGAGAATCGGCTCGCCACGCTGTACCGACGACTTCACCACCCGGCCTTCGAGCTCCTTCAATTCCTTGAAGGCCCCTTCAGGGATAGAACCCGTGGGCCAGTCGACCGACTTGAGCATTTGTGGGTTGATCTTGCTGCCCAGCTCAATGTCCATGGCAGCCACGGCCACCTTGTTGGCAGCCACGGAGCCTTTTTGGCCGACCCACACCACCGCCATCGCCGTGACCAGCACACCCAGGATGATCGAGACCACCAACATCCAGACAGCTTTTGCGTTTTTCATGGGGAAGGTCCTAGGTGATTGCGACGAAAGGAATTACAAACTACAAAGAGCCCAACTGGTGCAACACCAGGTAAGCGGCCGTGCCCACGGCAATCGCCACGCCGTAAGGCAAGCGGCCTGCGCTCACACTGGCGGGTATGCGCAGGCTCGGAGCGGAGCCGCCCAGCGTGGTGAACAGGCCCACGCGAAACAGGGCGGTGAGGTTTTGGTAAACCCGCAGCGCGCTGCCATTGGCCAGAACAAAAACCACGCCCAGCAAGCCGCCGGTGATCAAAACCACCAGCGCGGCGCGCCAAATCTCATTCGGGCCGAGAAAGGCGCCACACATGGCCAGCAGCTTCACGTCCCCGGCGCCCATGGCGCGCAGCAGGTAAAGCGGCAAAAATAGTGCCAAACCGAGCCCAAGGCCCGCCAGCGGGAAAAGAACGGTGCCGTGCAACCACGGCGGAAACACGGTGTTGTAAACCAGGGCGTACACCGCACCAGACAACACCAGCCAATTCGGAATCCGGTGGGAGCGGACATCAATGGCGGCGGCGGTGGCCAGCAGCAGCAGCAACACGCCCGTGCGTCCGCTCAAGAGCAGCGACGTCAACAACTCCCACATGGCATTCATTTCCGCATCGGCCATTGCGCCTCCTTTTATTACTGTCTACGTGATTCAGCCAGAGCGGGAAGGGGGCCCGGCCCTTCGTTCCCGCTCGGTGGATTGGCTTTGCCAAACTGATCGGCGAATCCGATGCTCAAACGCAGACCGCAGTGGTCAGGCAAGTGGTGACGCGACCTATGAAGGTGCTCATGTTGGTGCCGCCGATGGCGGAGAGCGCAATCACCAGTGCGATGGAGACCACGGCGATGATCAGCGCGTATTCCACAATTTGGGCACCTTCTTCGTCACGGGCGAAACTGGTCATGCCGCTCTTCATGCTGGCTAAAAACTTGTTCATTTGAACTCCTTGAGGTTGATGGAACTGACAGGTCACACGGGCAATCTGAAGGTGCCGGGCCTACCGTGTATTGGCCCCTCACCGGCTGAAACACCGTTGGGCGGACTGCCAAAATTTCAATCCATTTCCTGCCGATGTGAGGCAAGGTTAACGACCGTGCCAACGCATCACAACAGACCAAGCTCCCTTTTTGATGGGTCAATGCACCCGGCAATAACAGGACATATGTCCCATTCACGATCAGCGGGCTTGCCTGTACATTTTTGTGGGTCGGCATCAAGTGGCGAATGCGGGATGAAACCAGAGACGCCTGGTTTCGCTTTTTGGCCGGTGGTTGTTCAATTCAAAAAGGGAGTTGTCATGAACGTCAGATCAAAATTCTGGAAGAGACTTTTTATTGTTCAATCAACGCTGCTCCTGGGCGCATGCGGTGGCGGTGGCAGTTCCGATTCAGCCAACTGTGTGAGCGCGATTGCAGGTTTGTGTGCCAGCCTGGGCGCGGGCGGCAGTACCGCCCAACCTGGTGGCGGTACTGCCAGTTCAACGCTGTTCACAACGGCGCCCAGCAAGATCACCCTGGCGTCCGGCGGCAGTGCCAACTACACCATTGGCGGGGGAACGGCACCGTACACTGCGACCAGTGGCAACACCGCCGTGGTAACCGCCACGGCGAGCGGCACAACCCTGGCCATCAACAGCACCTCTGCCGGGCTGGTGCCGGTGGCTGTTGTCGATTCGTCGGGTAAAACCGTCACCATTGATGTCACCGTTTTGGCCAAGGGGCAAACCGGTACTGCACTGTCCATATTTCCGGCCGCTGTCAACGCCGGTGACTGCACCACCAATATTCCCTTCGTGTTTACCGGTGGAACGGCACCCTTCACCGTCTTGACCAGTGACAATTTCGGCGTTCCGGTCAGCACCGCGCTGCCGTTGGGGTCGGATTCATATTTCACAGCAAGCATTAAAAACCCAGGTAGCCCGATATTTCCGTACACAGCCACCGTAACCGTGGTTGACAGCCAATCCAGAACCGCCGTCGCACAAATCACAACAGACTTCCTGAGATTGCCTTGTCCGGCGAATGCCCTGCTGCAAACACAGCCCGCTTCCGCAAACATGCGTGTCACCGAAATACAAACTTTTCAGATTCTTGGAAGTGTTGCAGATTTCTCTGTTACATCAAGTAATGCGAGCATCGTCACGGCTCTTCCACGAAGTCCATCATCGTTGACCTTTAATCTCCAGGCTGCAGCTTCCAACAGAACTACCCAGGCAACCGCACTGATTACCGTCAAGAGCCTCACCGACTCTCAGCAGGTCAACATCGTGGTTAACGTACTGCCCGCGCCTTAGAGAAAACCTTGGCTGTCCGTTTGGGTCCCAGTTGCAGAATTGGATGTTGAATTGAAGCATTCACCCAAACCCTTGTTTGGGCAAATGTCCAGTCGACGGGCAGATTGACAAAAAGTGCGAATTTGAACGTAAAAATTAACCTGCAGGTTAACTTATACGTTCAAATCGGTGAAAAATTGTCAAAAAACCGAAAAAATAGGCCTATAACCCTCGTATTATATAGATAGTTTGCTATCTATAGCATAGCGTCTTTTAAACTGACAATATCGCCAGAAGATCAAATCGGCGGATGGGCCTGCGCACTTTCATACTGCGCGTAACCTTTGCCCACACCGTATTCGATGCCGCCTTTGAGGTAGTACTTGGTGGGCAGCACCCGCACGCTGACGGGGCGCTCGCTGCCGTCGGCAAAGCGCAAATGGAATTCGGCCGACGCCATGGACTGGCCCTGCGGGTCATCGTGCCGCGTCGCTTCATGCTGCACATCAAGCAGTTGATTGCGCCCGGACACCTTGCTGCCCAGCTTGAAAACTTCTTCGCCCGAGAGATAGATTTTGTCGCCCGGCGCACGCTCCAACAACTTCAGCTTTGGTGGAGATTTGAAGGCCTTTTACCCCGCGCGCAGCAAGTTGGCGCCCATGGTGCGGCAAATGACCAGCGACCTGCACATAGGCTTGCAACGGGCGTGGAACCTGCCGGTGCCTGTGGTGGTGGCGGTTCAGGGTTTCGCCATGGGCGGTGCGGCTGCCTTGCTGGCGGGTTGTGATGTGTGTTGGCCGGTGAATCGGCAAAAATCGGATCGGCTTTTGCCAAGGGTGGTTTCAGTTGCGACTCGGGTTCCAGCATCACACTCAGCGCTCGGATGGGCGCCGCACGGGCGCGCCGGTTTGTGATGTTGGGCGAGGTTTTGGGCAGCCAGGACGCGCTGCAAACCGGGCTGGTTGATCGGGTCGTGCCAGATGCCGATCTGCAAGCTCGGGCGCTGGCGCAGGAATTGGCCGAGGGGCCGACACTGGGCTTTGGCGAAATCAAACGCCTGTTTCTACGCACTGGCATCCGGGCGCTGGAGGCGCAGTGTGGGTGTCTGTGGGTGTATAACCGAGGTCCTCTTGGTTGGCGCACGGCATTTGCCCGGTACACGCGCTGACACAGATTTTCAAAATACACCAAGGAACAGCAGATATGGGCGCACAGTGGAAAGCAAAAGGCAAGGAACTGGCTGCCAATGCCAAGGGTAAGTTATTTGGCAGGCTGGCAAAAGACATCATGATTGCGGCGCGCAGCGGCGCTGACCCGG
>JANMCB010000185.1:0-2246 GCA_031360805.1 Rhodoferax sp. | reverse complement strand
GCCTGATCGACCGGCTGGAGAAGGCTCAATTTCTGCGCCGGGAGGCCGACCCTGGTGACCGGCGTGTGAACCGCGTCTTCCTGGAGCCCAAAAGCAAGCAGCTGATTGCCCGCATGCGCAAGGTCAACCACAAAATGAATGTGCAAATCCTCGCCGGCCTGGCCGATGACAAGCTCGAAGCGACAGCGGTGGCCCTGGGTACGATCAAGGCCAACCTGTTGAACTATTTGCAGTCCGCAGATATCTGAAGCTGGCGAAGTGCCGAAATTCTGGAAGAGACTTTTTATTGTTCAATCAACGCTGCTCCTGTGACGTGCTGATTGCTTCGACACAGGCCCGTTTTGCCGATACCCATGTTCACGTGGGCCTGCTGCCGGGTTGGGGTGGCTCAACGCGGATGGTGCAACGGGTTGGCCTTCACCGCGCCAAAAGAGCTGGCATTCACCGGGCGGTTCTTCAGCGCACAGGAAGCCGCTGATGGGGGGTTGGTTAACCGTGTCGTCGATCCAGAAGCATTGCTGCCTCAAGCCCGCGAAATGGACCGGCAGATGCTCGTGGGCGTGCCCGAGACGTTGGTGGCCTACAAGCGCCTTTTGAACGAGGAAGCCGGCACAACCCTGGCAGGGGGGTTGCGCATTGAGCGCGCGGCGTCACAGGTCAACAACTCGCCGGTGGGGCGCGTTGACATTGACGCGCGTTTGTTGCTTTTACGACAGATAAACGCACGCAATCGGGGTGGTTCATCGCCCTGAAACCCGACTGCAAAAGCTGACCAAGTCACCGTCGCGCCACAGGTCGGTGACCAGCGTTTCTCCGGGATAGACCGGCGCGCTGAAGCGCAGTTGCAGCGCCTGCAGGCGTTCTGGTTGATCGGAGCAATAGCCTTGGAGGTATTGGACATACAGCGCCGCCGCCACAATTTTTGAAAAGTCGATGACGCGGATGCCGTCCAGCGGGAGCTCGTTCATGCGGTCTTTCGAATAAAGTACATTACCTTACGATCATACGACAGGAGTCTGAAAATGAAGCTGCAAATGCGTCTGCTTTTGGGTCATTGCCTTCTTGCATTGATGCTGCTCGCAAGCGGCCCCGTGCATTCCCAAAGTGCATCGGGCTGGCCCGCCAAACCGGTCAAAATTGTCACTGCTTTTGCAGCAGGAAGTGCCAGCGACATCATTGCCCGAACGCTGGCGCAGGAGTTGCAATCGGAGTACGGGCAGGCGTTTGTGGTGGACAACAAACCGGGCGCATCGGGCATCATCGCCGCCGAGTTTGTGACCAAGTCTGCACCCGATGGCTACACCCTGATGCTGACCACCAACACCGTGAATTCAGCCAATCCGCACCTGTTCAAAAAGCTTTCCTATGACCCGATCAAGGATTTCACGCCGATTGCGCGGGTCGCCAGCGCCACTTTCATACTCGTAGTTTCAGCCGAGAACCCCGCGAAGTCGGTGCCTGAATTGGTGTCTTTTGCCAAGGCCAATGCGGGCAAGGTGAATTTTGCCTACGGCAACAGCACGGGCCAGATTGCCGGCGCTGCGTTCAATAGCCTGGCGGGCTTGAACGCCACGGCCATTCCGTACAAAAGCACGCCGCAAGCACTGGCCGGGCTGGTCGGCGGCGAGGTCACCTTTCTGTTTGTCGATCTGGCATCGAGCCAGGCTTTGTTGAAGGCCGGGCGTTTGCGGGCGCTGGCAGTGACCACAGAGGCGCGAAGCTCGCTCGCACCCGACGTGCCGCCATTGGCGGGCAGCGCCAATCTGGGCGGCTTTGACCTTGCGGCCTGGGTCGGCATCGTGGGTCCTGCGGCCATACCGGCCGACATCACCGCCAAGCTGAGCACATCGATCAACCGGATTCTGGCGCGCAAGGACGTGGCAGACCGCCTCACCGCCATGGGCACTGATGTGTCACCCGGCACCAGCGCCGAACTTCAGGTTTACATGGGGCAGCAGCTCCTGTCCTGGCGCGACAAGATCAAGGCGGCAGGGATTCAGGCTGAGTGACGACTTTGGCCCCGCTGTGGGTGTCTGTGGGTGTATAACCGAGGTCCTCTTGGTTGGCGCACGGCATTTGCCCGGTACACGCGCTGACACAGATTCTCAAAATACACCAAGGAACAGCAGATATGGGCGCACAGTGGAAAGCAAAAGGCAAGGAACTGGCTGCCAATGCCAAGGGTAAGTTATTTGGCAGGCTGGCAAAAGACATCATGATTGCGGCGCGCAGCGGCGCTGACCCGG
>JANMCB010000134.1:0-8744 GCA_031360805.1 Rhodoferax sp. | reverse complement strand
CGGCAATGTCCAGTGGCGTGATGTTCAGGGGCTCTTCATTGAACTGGGTGCAGAAATTGAAGAACGGGCAGGCAGCCGGGTTTCTGTCTTTTTATTTGATGAGGTGCGGGTCTTTCACCGTCCACATCCATCACCCAACACAGACAAAGGCGCGGTGGCATCTATCCGAAAATGGCTGGAACAACACGGAGTCGAACCATGAATGTAATGACTGTTGACGACTATCACGCAACGATTGAATTTGACCCTGATCTTGATTTGTTCAGGGGGGAGATTCTCGGCCTCAACGGTGGCGCGGATTTTTACGGAAAGAATCCGAAGGAACTTCGTGCGGAGTTCAAGCGCTCGCTGCAGGTTTTTCTTGAGGTTTGTGCCGAGAAGGGACTTGAGCCAAAGCGCCATTTTTCCGGCAAATTCAATTTGCGGATTTCGCCGCAGTTGCACGAAAAACTCGCTATTGCTGCACAGGCGAAAGGCAAAAGCATCAACACTTTGGCGCAAGAGGCGTTGCAGGAAAGCTTTGCGTGAAGTGGACACAGGCTAACTGGTCACTCCATCGGACGGCTGTGCCGACCGATGAATTTCGACGTTAGGCGTCACAATCTGGAGTTGGCCCCATTTCACGGCTCCGCGCCCGCGGCGCTCTGCCGGTGACCGCTACGTTATAAGTCAGTCTAGGCGTCTGGTGACAAAAGGCACACAGCCGCCTAGAATTCGGCTATGAAACCTTTCCGCTGGAGTGCCGAGAAAAACGAGTCGCTCAAACTATCTCGCGGGGTGTCTTTCGAGAGCATCGTTGTAGCGATTGAGGCTGATGGATTGCTTGATATTGTCGAGCACCCAAACATGACGAAGTATCCGAATCAGCGGGTGCTTGTCGTCTCGTTTGATGGCTACGTTTGTTTGGCTCCTTTCGTCGAAGAGGCGGATTATTTTTTCCTCAAAACCGTGATCCCGAGCCGCAAGGCAACACGGGACTATTTGCAGCAAGGTGAACCGAATGCCAAACGTTAATGCCTATGAACAAGAAGTTTTGTCTGCCTTCGAGAAAGGCAGTCTTAAATCTGTCGCAAGGAAGGGCGAACTGGAGAAGTTCAGGGTGGCAGCAAGAGCGACCGCGGTGAAGGACCGCAGGGTGAATATTCGCCTGTCGTCAATTGATCTCAATGACATTCAAGTCAGAGCGCTCCAGGAGGGAATGCCCTACCAAACCCTGATCGCGAGCGTGCTGCACAAGTACGTCAGCGGCCGCCTTGTTGAAAAAGCTGCACTTATAACTGGTCACTCAACACAGACCGCCCGCAAGCGAGCGGCTGGTTAGTTTCGACGTTGAGGCTTCACAAACACGCGCCGCCTGGTTTTTCCGCCAATGAAGAAACACTTCCAGAACCCGGCCGTTGCGGCAACATTCGACGCTTACCCAAAGACTCAATTCGTTTCTGCATTGCCGCAGCGCTCACTCATCGTCTGCGGGCTGTCAATTCCAGGCGCCCGTAAACTACAAGAAATCTCTTCAGTAGCCCTATGCACATCGAAACCGACGACCTGTCCCGCCCTCAAGTCCATGAGCTCCTGCAGGAGCATTTGACCAACATGTTCGAGCTGTCGCCACCCGAGAATGTGTTTGCACTGGACGTTACCAAGCTGCAGGCCGCCGACATCACGTTCTGGACCGTTTGGGAGGATGAGACGCTGCTGGGCTGCGGTGCGCTCAAGGGGCTGTCCGCCACACAGGGCGAGGTCAAGTCCATGCGGACTCCCAAGGCTCTGCGGCGCCGGGGCGCGGGGCGTGCGGTGTTGGCGCACATCATCAAAGTCGCCAAGCAGCGCGGCTATGAGACGCTCAGTCTTGAAACCGGATCGAACCCGGCTTTCCTGCCTGCACAGGAGCTTTATCAGGCTTTCGGTTTCAGTTACTGCGGGCCTTTTGGAAGCTACGAAGAAGACCCGCACAGTGTTTTTATGTCTCTGCGGCTTGGCGACCCCCGCCTCGCAACGCCAGCGGCTGGCGGTTGACAAATGGCGCCTGCCAGTGGATAAACCCGAACGGCAGGGCAAATTGCCGTCGTTCGCCCACTAACAGGAGAATCACCATGAACAAACGTTTTTTCATCGCATGGCTTGTGGTTTTTGTCGTATGGATGATGGGGGATTTTGTGGTGCACGGCCTGCTGCTGTCTGCGGACTATGCCAAATTGCCCAACCTCTTCCGGCCCGAGGCCGAGTCGCAGCAGTATCTTCCGTGGATGCTGATCGCCCATGTGATCATGGCTGGCGCGTTCGTCTGGATCTACGCGCGTGGCGCCGAGGCAAAGCCATGGCTGAGCCAGGGCGTGCGGTTCGGTCTGGCCACTGCGCTTCTGACGGCCGTGCCCACCTACATGATTTATTACGTGGTGCAACCGATGCCAGTCGCGCTGGTCGTCAAGCAGATTATTTTTGCGACCGTGCTACTGCTCATTCTGGGGGCGGTTGCGGCATTCATGTTCCGTGGCCAGGAGCGTGCTTAGCGCGCCAATAAGAGGCATCAAGCAAATGCTTTGAAGCAACCATGCCTGAGTCCGTCATTCAATTCTGGTTCCATGAGATTCCACCTGCGAAGTGGTGGAAGGTTGATGCGGATTTCGACAGGCTGATCGTCGAGCGGTTCTCAGAACTGCACACGCGGGCGGTTGGGTGCGAGCTGTTTGATTGGCGCGCCGATCCTAACGGCCGGTTGGCGGAAATCATTGTGATTGACCAGTTTTCACGCAATATGTTTCGGTGTGACAAGCGCGCTTTTGCAGCGGACGCACTGGCATTGGCGTTGGCGCAGGAAGCGGTGGCGGCAAAGGCCGACCTGGCGCTATCGCCCGAACAGCGGGCGTTTCTGTACATGCCCTACATGCACAGCGAATCGCGGCAGATTCACGAGGTTGCCGAGCGGCTCTTCAAAGCGCTTGGGCAGCCAGGCAACTACGATTTTGAGCTGCGGCACAAGGCGATCATTGACCAGTTTGGCCGCTACCCACACCGTAACACCATTCTGGGCCGTCCATCGACGCATGAAGAGCTTGCGTTTCTGGCCAAGCCGGGGTCCGGTTTTTAGCAATTTTGGTCTTGTACCGGCAAGGCCGCTTTCTCAACCTGAAAGGATGACTCATGAACACGATGGATATTGCGAACAAGATGGTCGCGCTTTGCCGTGAAGGCAAAAACCTGGAGGCGCTCGACACACTGTTTTCGGATGATGTTGTCAGCGTCGAAGCGGGCGGCCCGCCTGGCTTGGAGCGCGAGGCGCGGGGACTTGCAGCGGTCAAAGCGAAAGGTGACTGGTGGGTGGCGAATCACGAAGTTCACTCTGCTGCTGTAACCGGCCCGTGGCCACACGACGACCGCTTTGTTGTCGGCTTTCAATACGACGTGACCAACAAGCCCTCGGGTCAGCGGATGAAGATGGACGAGGTCGGGTTGTATCAGGTCAAAAACGGAAAGATCGTGCGCGAAGAGTTTTTTTACAACATGGGCGCTTGAATCTGGAAGCGCCCAAATCTAGAACTGAATGGGGATCAGCGGCCCGTGCTGGCAGCGGCCCGCTCATCCACCACACGTTTGGCTTTGCCCACACTGCGCTCCACGCCGCCGCTGGCGCGCAGTTCGATTTCGACGCTGGTGCCGATGTAAACCTTGATGTCGTACTGCAACTGCGCGGCGGCGGCTTGTGCGGCGGCGCTGTCGGGCGCCACGCTGTGGTGGGTTTCCACCAGCACCACCAGATCGTCCATCGGCCCGGTGCGGCGCAAAATGCATTGGTAGTGCGGGGCCAATTCGGCGCGCTTCAAAATCAACTCTTCAATCTGCGTCGGGAACACATTCACACCGCGCACGATCATCATGTCGTCACTGCGGCCGGTGATCTTTTCCATGCGCCGCATGGTGCGCGCGGTGCCTGGCAGCAGGCGCGTAAGGTCGCGCGTGCGGTAGCGGATGATGGGCAGCGCTTCTTTGGTGAGGCTGGTGAAGACCAGCTCGCCAATCTCCCCATCGGCCACCAGCTCGCCGGTGTCGGGGTCGATGATTTCAGGGTAGAAGTGGTCTTCCCAGATGGTCGGGCCGTCCTTGGTTTCGATGCATTCGCTGGCAACGCCGGGGCCAATCACCTCAGACAGGCCATAAATATCAACCGCGTCAATCCCCATGCGGGCCTCAATGCTCAATCGCATGTCGTTGGTCCAGGGCTCGGCGCCAAAGATGCCCACGCGCAGAGACGAGTTCGCCGCGTTCACACCCTGGCGCTCCAGCTCGTCGGCAATCGCCAGCATGTAGCTGGGCGTGACCATGATGAGGTCAGGCTTGAAATCGGTGATGAGCTGCACCTGCCGCTCGGTCTGCCCGCCGCCAAAGGGCACCACGGTCAGGCCCAGTTTTTCGGCGCCGTAGTGGGCGCCCAGGCCACCGGTGAACAAGCCGTAGCCGTAAGAGATATGCACCAGGTCACCCGGCCGTGCGCCGCCCGCACGAATGCTGCGCGCCACCACGTTCGCCCACATGTCAATGTCGTTTTTGGTGTAGCCCACCACCGTCGGCTTGCCAGTGGTGCCGCTGCTGGCGTGAATGCGCGCACATTGCCCGCGCGGCACTGCAAACATGCCATACGGGTAGTTGTCGCGCAGGTCCTTCTTGGTGGTGAACGGGAATTTGGCAAGGTCTGCCAGCGACTTGCAATCGCCCGGATGGACTCCGGCTGCGTCAAACTTGGCGCGGTAAACCGGTGAGTTGTCGTAAGCGTGCTGCAGGGTCGATTGCAGGCGTTTGAGCTGCAGGGCGCGCAGCTCGTCGATGCTGGCTTTTTCGATGGGTTCCAGCGCAAAAGATGCGGTTTGGTTCATGGTGTCGCAAGCCTTGTCATTCAGGAATCACGGTGCCCGGAATCTGCGCGCTTTTGCCGCGGAACATGGCCACCACCTCGCCGCGCTGGTTGCTGACGCGCATGTCGTAGACGCCGTGGCGTCCCTGCAGTGTCTGCTCCTGGCCGTCGCAGGTGAGCACATCGCCTTCGTAAGTGGGTCTCAGAAACTCAATGCTGGCGCTCGACGCCACGGCGTTCTTGTTGTGGCTGTTGCAGGCGAAGGCAAAGGTTGAATCGGCCAGCGTGAAGATGAAGCCGCCATGGCAGATCTGGTGGCCGTTCAACTGCTCTGCGCGCACTGTCATGCGCATGGACGCGCGCCCGGGCGCGCAGTCAATCAGCTCAAGCTGCATAAACTCGCGCGACGCCCGGTCGGCGGCGAACATGGTGTCGGCAATCTGCCTTGCGGTGATCGCCGACTTGGGCGTGAACGGGGTTGCAGGCACGCTCATTCGCCTTTGAATTGGGCCGGGCGCTTTTCCAGAAACGCGCCCACGCCTTCAAAATAATCGTGCGTTTTGCCCATGGCCGACTGGGTGTCACGTTCCAGGTCCAGCTGCTGGCTGTAGCTGTTGGTGCCGCTGGCACGCAACAGGTGGCGGGTGGCGACCAGCGCTTTGGTGGGCATGGCGGCCAGGCGCAGCGCGAAGGCGGTGGCAGCGGCCAGTGGCTCTGGCGACACCTCCCAAATCAGGCCCCAGTCTTTGGCCTGTTGAGCGCCCAACTTGTCGCCGGTGAACGCCAGGGCGGTGGCGCGCGCCAAGCCCAGGCGCTCGGTCAAAAGCCAGCTTCCGCCGGCATCGGGGATCAAGCCGATCTTGCTGAAGGCCTGAATAAAACTTGCCTCTGGCGCGGCAAACACCACGTCGCAGGCCAGGGCGTAAGACGCACCCGCGCCGGCTGCCACACCATTCACAGCCGCAATTGTCGGCATACGCAGGCTATGCAGGCGCCGCGCGGTGACGTTGAAGTTGTTTTCAATGGTGGGGCCGGGGTCAGCGCGTTCCACCCGGTTTGGGCCGGGGCTGAAATCAAACGACGACAAATCGGCCCCAGCACAAAAGCCACGACCCGCGCCGGTGACGACCAACGCGCGAATGGCCGGGTTGGCCTCGGCCTGGTCCAGTGCCTGCCACAACGCCTGGTGCATGTCGGGCGTGAAGCTGTTCAGCGCCTGGGGCCGGTTCAGCGTGACGACGGCGACGCTGCCTTGTTCGGCATACAAAATGGTGGGGTCAAAAGCAGCTTCTGCCATGGATTGCCTTTCGCGCAATGCGCTTGAAAACCACAATTTACCATCACTTGGCGATTTCCCGACCAAGCGGTCGGTTAATTTTTCAAATTGACGGACGGCCCGCTCTGGTTTGTCCGCGAGGTTCGTTATAGTCTGATTTCAATTTGACCGAAGGACTGTTTGATGACCACTGCGCTTGCCAATTTCGAGATGATCACCGTGCGGGTAGAGGCTGGCAAAGTCGCCACCATCACACTGAATCGCCCTAAACAGCTCAACGCGCTCAACGAGCAGCTCATGACCGAGCTTGGCACTGCGCTGAAGGCGTTTGATGCCGACGCCAACATAGGCTGCATGATCATCACCGGCAGCGAAAAAGCCTTTGCCGCCGGCGCCGACATTGGCGCGATGGGCAACTACAGCTTTGCCGACGTTTACAAGGGCGACTTCATCACCCGCAACTGGGAGACGATTCGAAGCATCCGCAAGCCGGTGATCGCGGCGGTCAGCGGCTTCGCGCTGGGTGGTGGCTGCGAACTGGCGATGATGTGCGACTTCATCATTGCCGCCGACAACGCCCGGTTCGGCCAGCCGGAGATCAAGCTGGGCATCATTCCCGGTGCGGGTGGCACGCAGCGCCTGCCCCGGGCCGTGGGCAAGGCCAAGGCGATGGACCTGGCACTCACGGGCCGCATGATGGACGCCACCGAGGCCGAGCGCGCGGGCCTGGTGAGCCGCGTTGTGCCGGTGGACAAGTTGATGGACGAGGCGCTGGGCGCCGCGCTGATGATTTGCGATTATTCGCAAATTGCCGTGATGGCGGCCAAAGAGTCGGTCAACCGTGCCTTCGAGAGCGGCCTGGCCGACGGCATCATGTTCGAGCGGCGCATTTTCCACGCGCTGTTCGCGACGTCAGACCAAAAAGAGGGCATGGACGCGTTTGTGAACAAGCGCAAGGCGGTTTTCCAGCACCAGTAAAGGCGTGTGGGTGGAAACGGCTATAATTTTGCGCTGTTGGTGATATAGCTCAGTTGGTTAGAGCGCAGCATTCATAATGCTGATGTCGGTGGTTCAAGTCCACCTATCACCACCACCCCAATTCAAGGAAAGCCCCGCAGTTGCAAGACTGGCGGGGCTTTTTTCTGCAACGCCGTCTGGCGCGGTCAGGTCATTTCAAGTCAGATCAACTCCAGTCAACCAATTTTGCCGGTTTTGATGTTCCAGTCGAATGCCACGGCGCTACCCAGGCCACCCGTAGCGTTTTGCGGTTGGTAAGAAATCGCTATTTGCGCGTAGGTCAGGGCAATCGACTCGAACACCCCTTCACCGGCGGCGCTGGCGGCGGCAGAGCTCACCATCACATCCGTCAGTGTGATCTTCAAAAAGTCCTTTTGACCTTCGCCTGCCTTGCGGGCACTCAGCACGGCGGTCCTGATGCGCTTGCCAGCGGCGCATTGTTTGGCCAGGATCGGCGAGGCCTTGTCGTACAGGTGCATGAAGTGGAAGTTGCCCGGCACCGCCTTGCCGCTGGCCACACCCGAAGCTGTACCCACGGCCGGCGGATTGCTCACCCCCCAACTCCAGTTTTCAACCGCGATCTCACCCTTGTGGTCCGCGTGGGTGGACTCGCCTTCGACGCCGTCAAACTTGATGTGCGTGGTGATGGTCATGCTGCGTTCCCCGAAGTGTTGGAAGGTTGGGAAACTTACACCCTCGGGGCGCGGCCGTCAACCGGGCCGATCCATTCCGATCGATTCCGATCCATCCTTGCCCGTTCGCTGACGGCAAAAATTAGCTATGCTATATATAGCAAACTATTTAATAGATACGAAGGCTAGAGGCCAAAAACATCGATTTTTTGAGAAATTCGACGGCATTTCAGCCGAAAATTAACCTGCAGGTTAACTATTTGCAAGATTGGGGGCGATTTCCCGCTCAAACGTCACCACGTGGTCGACCTCGGCCTTGATGCCGATCCACTCACCGAGCTTGTGGTCGTGGTGGCTGGGGACGTGGGCCATCAGCATCTGGCCGTCTTTCAGGCGCAGTGTGTACAGGAATTCTGACCCGCGAAACGCCTTGCGGATAATTTCGGCTTTGACCGGCGCGTTGTCGTCATGCACGATGTCATCAGCGCGCAACAGCACGTCGCACTCCCCATTTTTGAAGGCGCCGGGCCAGGGCACCTCCAGCACGTCGGTGAGGTCGCCCAGCGGCGTCTGCACCGTCACCTGCGAGCCATTTTGATGAACCACACCCGGGGCGAACACGCCGTGGCCAATGAAGTCGGCCACAAAGCGGGTGGCGGGGCGGTGGTAGAGCGAGTAGGCATCGTCCCACTGATGCAGCTTGCCTTCTGACATCACGCCTATCGTGTCGCCAATGGCGAAGGCTTCAAGCTGGTCGTGCGTGACGAAAAGCGCTGTGGCACCGGCGGCTTTGAGGATATTGCGCACCTCATGCGCCAGGCGTTCGCGCAAGTCCACGTCCAGGTTCGAAAATGGCTCGTCCAGCAGCAGCAACTGCGGTTTGGGCGCCATCGCGCGGGCCAGGGCCACACGCTGCTGCTGGCCCCCAGAAAGTTCATGCGGATAACGCTTGTCGCTGCCGGTCAAACCCACC
>JANMCB010000119.1:0-9892 GCA_031360805.1 Rhodoferax sp. | reverse complement strand
GTGCTCTTGAAGCTGCCTGAGTGAGGGTTCTCTTTGATTAAGGGACTCCAGCGCCGCTGCGCACGGCGCTGGTTGACTATGAGGTAGTGACAGCGCACGAGAAGGGCTGGTCGCAACTTCAAAACGGTGATCTCATCACCGAGGCGGAGCATTCCGGCTTTGAGGTCTTTGTCACCACTGACAAAAACCTGAAGTACCAGCAAAACCTCTCTGGCCGTAGCATTGCCATCGTTGTCTTGCTCACAACCAGTTGGCCACGAATTCAGTCCCAACTGCCCAGCGTTGTCACTGCGATCAATCAGGCCCAACGAGGCAGTTACTGCGAGGTCAACTTGTTCAAGCCTTGAAGGTTGTCGGTGTCGACGTCGTTCGGTCAAAAAATTAGCGGCTCCAACGACCTGGTTTTGCATCTGCATAAACGATACTTATTAAATAGCAAACTTTCTATATAATACGAGGGCTAAAGGCATAAAACATCACTTTTTTGACAAAAATCACCCTAAAATCACTCCAATATACCCAATATGGGTATTTCGGAGCGATTTTCGGCGTTCAACCCTGATCGACTGCGGTGGGTCTGGCCGGGTCGTCGCCAACAACCCCGTCGCCCATGACGATGTCGCTGGAAAACAGCTCGATGGCGGTTTTGGCGACCTGGGTGGTGTCGAAGTAGGCATAGGCGCCCACGCCGACGGCGCCAATCAGCGGCAGGAAGCGGGACACGCCTTTGCCGACCATGCTTTGGGTGATTTTGAGGCCCAGCTTCTTGACGGCAGATTGCACAAACGCTGACGACACGCGCTGTACCAGAACGCGTTCGCCCACGCGCATGACCACATCCCGAAAGAGTTGCGCCGAGACGTGTTTGAACATGCAGTAAATCATCTGCTCGCGCCCCATGGCGGCGCTTTTGCCGTAAACACCGGCGATGTCTGACACCATCTGGGTTTGCAGCTTCCACACCGCGACCAGTTCGGGCAGCACTGTCAGCCAGCCAAAAAAACCGGGTGGCAAGGCCATGGAACTGGCCAGCAAACTCGCCCGGCGCGACGCATCGCGGCCGATGGCCTGGGCGCGAATGCGTGGGTTTTCAACGGCGGACTCGCGCGACGCGGGGACGCGCAGTACCAGGTCGAGCAGGGCGTTTTCAAGCTTCTGGCGCGGCGCCGCCAGGTAGGGCACAAGTGCCCGCGATTTGGATGCCATGGCCGGATTATGGACGCTCTGGCAACAACCCGCCGCCTAACTGATATCGACCGTGTGGATGGAAAATTTGCCGCTGCGACGGTCGGCAAAATAGTGTTCCAGCGTTTCCTTGACGGTTCTGAACGCGATTTCGTCCCAGGGAATATCGGCTTCCAGAAACAGTTGCGCTTCGATGGTTTCGGTGCCGGGGTCAAACTGGTCGCTCAGCAGGCGCGCCAGGTAAAAAACGTGAACCTGCCCGACACGGGCCACGTTCAGGATCGAAAAAAGGCCTTCCATTTCAAATTGGGCACCGGCTTCTTCCACGGTTTCGCGTGCCGCGCCCTGGGCCAGGGTTTCGTCCAGTTCCATGAACCCGGCGGGCAAGGTCCACTTGCCAAAACGCGGCTCGATGTTGCGCTTGCACAGCAGCACGCGGTCGCCCAGGTGGGGCACGGTGCCCACCACATTCAGCGGGTTTTCGTAATGGACGGTGTGGCAGTTCGGGCAAACCGCGCGGTGCTTGGTGTCGCCGTCGTCCGGGATCCGGTAAACCACTGCGGTGCCGCAATTTTTGCAGTGTTTGATGGGGCTTCTGATCATTGCGCTCAGTGTAAAACGAAAAAAAAGGGCTCCGTGGGAGCCCTTATTGAGTGCCTTGAACGCGTCAGGCCTTTTTGCCGGCTTGCTGCTTGCCGTATTTTTCGATCAGTGCGCGCGCGCCATCAACCAGCTTGCGGCCTTCAAAGCCGCGCTTGTTCATGTCTTCAATCCACTCCACTTCGATGGCGCGGGATTTGCGGCGGAAGTTCTGGGCTTCGTCGGGGCTCACGGTAAAGATGCTGTTGCCGCGGTCGCTCGCGGCCTTGCGCCCTGCAGCGTCGCCGGCCTGCTGGGTTTTGCCCAGCCAGCCGGAGGTTTCCAGGCCGGAGTTGGCGTCAATCACTTTCTTCAAATCGGGCGGCAGCGAGTTGTATTTGGCCTTGTTCATGGCCATCACAAAGGTGGTGGTGTACAGCGCGCCACCCGCCGGGTCGAACTCGGCCGAGAATTTGGTGAGCTCATGCACCTTGACCGATGGCACGACTTCCCACGGGATCACACAGCCGGTAATGGTGCCTTTGCTCAGGGCATCAGGAATGCTGGGCAGCGGCATGCCGACCGGTGTGGCACCCAGGGCGCCGACCAGTTTGGTGACCTGCCGTGTTGGTGCGCGCATTTTAAGGCCCTTCATGTCGTCCACCGATTTGACGGCTTTGTCGGAGGTGTGGATCACGCCCGGGCCGTGCACCTGCAGGGCGAGGACCTGGACGTCCTTGAACTCGTCAGCAGCAAAGGTCTGGGTGTATTCCCAGTAGGCTTTGGAGGTGGCCTCGGCGTTGTTCATCATGAAGGGGAGCTCGAACACTTCAATGCGCGGGAAGCGGCCTGCCGTGTTGCCGGGCAGGGTCCAGACCACGTCAACCACGCCATCGCGCACCTGGTCGTAAAGCTGAACCGGCGTGCCGCCCAGCTGCATGGCCGGGTAGGCTTCAAACTTGATTTTTCCGCCGGAATCTTTTTCGACCTTGTCCATCCAGGCTTTGTGCATGTTGAGCCACACGTTGGAGGTGGGCGCCATGAAAGTGTGGAACTTAAGCGTGACCGCGGCTTGTGCCATCGACAGCGCGGGTGCAGCCAAGGCGGCGGCGCCAGCGGTTTTAAGTAGGGTGCGACGTTGAATCATGGATAAAGCTCCTGCGTGGGGATAAGTTGGGTTCACAAGGTTTTGCTGCTAGGAAGGTAACGGAGACAGGCGCCTGGCGTCGACGGGATTAACCCTCAAGTGATGTATTTGACCAACCACAGTGAAATGCCGGGGAAGAACAGCAGCAGCAGGGTGCGGAACACGTCGCTGATCAAAAATGGCATCACGCCCCGGTAGCTCTCGGCAATCGGCACGTCCTTGGCCAGGCTGTTGACCACATAGACGTTCAGGCCCACCGGCGGCGCCAAGAGGCCAAAGCCCACCGTCATCAGCACCATGATGCCAAACCAGATGGCGACCGATTCCTTGGGCATGCCAAAGTCCAGCCCGATGACCATCGGGAAGAAGATAGGGATGGTCAGCAGAATCATCGACAGCTCGTCCATCACGGCACCCAACACCACGTAAAACAGCAAAATGGCCGACACCACCATCAGGGGCGACAGGCCCCAACTCAGCACCACACTGCTCATTTGCGCAGGTACCTGTGTCAGCGCCAGTGCGGAGTTCATGAGGTCGGCACCCAGAAAGATCAGGAAAATCATGGCCGAGCCCTCGGCCGTCGCATAAAAGCAGGCCTTGAGCTTGTCCAGCGTCAGCTCGCGTTTGAGCAACGCGGCAACAAACGTTGATGCCGCGCCCACCGCAGCACCTTCTGTGGGCGTGAACAGCCCGCCGTAAATGCCGCCAAAGACAATCACGAAGACGATGCCAATCGGCACCACCCCCATCAGGGTTTGCAGCGTGATTTTCTCGGTGACCACGTCGTTGTCAGGCGCCTGCCCCGGCACCACGCGCACGTAGATCGCAATGGCCACCATATAACCCAGCATGGCGATGATGCCGGGCACCATGGCCGCAGCGAACAGTTTGGCAATGTTTTGCTCCGCCAGAATCGCGTAAATGACCAGTGGCACTGACGGCGGGATCAAAATGCCCAGCGTGCCGCCTGCCGCCAGTGTGCCGGTGGACAGGCGCCCCGAATACCCGTGGCGCTTCATCTCGGGCAAGGCCACCGAGGTGATGGTGGCTGCGGTGGCCACGGAGGAGCCGCAAATGGAACCAAACGCGGCGCTGGCCAGCACGGCCGCCATCGCCAACCCGCCCTTGAAGCGGGACATCACCGCGCTGGCGAAGCCAAACAGTGCTTTGGAGATGCCCCCTTGCGTGGCGAAATTGCCCATCAGGATGAACAGGGGTATGACCGACAGGTCGTAGCTCGCAAAACGCGCAAAGGCCTGGGTGTTGAGAAAATTGCTCAACGGCCCCCAACCGGCCTGTGCCACGTAGCCGACACAACCGGCCACGAACATGGCAATGGCAATCGGTGTGCGCAGGGCCATCAGCAGCAGCATGATGGCAAAAATCGCAAGGGTTAGCAGCAGGGGGCTCACGCTGGCACCTCGTCATTGGCGCCTTGAACCGCTTGCCAGAGCGCGATGACGGCGGTGAGTGCAATCGGCGGCACCATGGTCGCGTAAACGATCCACTCCGGGAAGCCCAGCATCATGGTGCCTGACTGGTTGCCAAAGGCATTGAGACCGCCAAGGGTGGTGCGCCAGGCCATCAGCCCGAGCGAAGCAGCCAGCAGCATCGCGCCGAATTGATCCAGCCGCGCATTGGTTTTGGTACTCGCCCGCGCTGTGAAAAAGTCAACGATGATGTTGCCCCGGCGCAATTGGCACCAAGGTAGAAAGAGGGCAATGGCGGCTCCGGCCACCACGCCCGTCAGCTCAAAATCGCCGGCCAGTGTTATGCCCACCGTGTTGCGCCCGATCAGGCTGGCGCAGGTCATCAGGGTAATTGCGGTGAGCAGGACGCCTGCCAAAATGGCACAGAACTTTGCCAAAGCCTCCAGCAGCCGCATCAGGCAACTTTGACGGTGATCGGCGTCAAGCCACCGACAAAGCCGTACATCGAGTCACCCGACACGACGGCAGCCACACCTTCGGGCGTTCCCGAATAAATCAGGTCACCGGGTTGCAATTCCCAGGCGTTGCTGATGTGTTCGATGGTTTCGCCGATGTTCCAGATCAACTTGGACACATTGCTGCGCTGCTTGTCTTTGCCATTGACCTGGATGTAAATCTCGGCGTTGGCTACGTCACCGGCTTGAGCCACAGGGGTGATCGGGCCGCAGGGCGCCGATTGGTCGAACGCCTTGCCAATGCACCACGGGCGGCCCAGTTTTTTCTGCTCGCCCTGCAGGTCGCGGCGGGTCATGTCCAGCCCCACGCCGTAGCCGTAGATGTGCTGCTGTGCATCCGCCGCCTTGATGTTCTTGCCGCCTTTGCCAATGGCCACCACCAGTTCAATTTCGTGGTGAAAATCCTTGGTCAGGCTGGGGTAGCTGATGGTGGCGGCTTCATTCGCGTTGACCACCACGACCGCATCGGCCGGCTTCAGAAAGAAGAACGGAGGCTCACGGCCGGTGAAGCCCATTTCCTTGGCATGCTCTACGTAATTGCGGCCAACGCAGTAGACGCGGCGCACCGGAAAGCGGCCGGTCTGCCCGACAACAGGGAGGGATACCTGGGCAGGTGCAGCGATGACAAAACTCATGACATTCTCTCTTCTTTGTAAATGCCCAATGCCTGGTGCACTGGGCGGTCTGAAAAACTGAACAACACACAACCCGCTGGCGACTCAAGCCGCAGCGTTTGCCAGGAAGGCACCACAAAATGGTCGCGCGCGGCAAAGTCAAATCGTACCGAGCCTTGGGCGCTGTCGATGTACGCAGTTCCCGCACCTTCAACCACGCTGAACACCGCACCATCGGTCTGGCGGTACGGTTTGCCGGAAAACCCGGCGGGCAGGCGCTGCATGAAGGTGGCCATGGTTGGCATGGGTGACCCACCTGTGATCGGGTTGACGTAGCGCAGCTTCACGCCGTCCCAGGCGTCAATCGGTGCATCGCGCTCCAACTGGTGCAATGCTTCGCGGCTGCGCTCGTAGGGGTAGCTGAAAATGGGAGAGGTCTGGCCAAACGGCGCCGCATCGCGCACGGGGGCCATGTTGTGGCCATAGCGGGCAAAACTGCTGCCTTCGGTTTTTGAGACCGACTGCGTTTTGTCAGTGGCGTTTTCGGCAAAGCCGGCATCCAGAAAGCGGATCATGGGGATGTCCAGACCATCGAGCCAGACCACCGGTTCCTTGCCCTCGCAACCATGGTCGTGCCAGGTCCAACTGGGTGTGATGATGAAGTCGCCGGGGCGCATGGTGGTGCGCTCGCCATCCACGGCGGTGTAGGCACCCGAGCCTTCCACAATGAAGCGCAGCGCGCTTTGGGTATGCCGGTGCGCGGGCGCCACTTCGCCCGGCATGATGAGCTGCAATCCAGCATACAAAGATTGGGTGATGCTGGACTGCCCTTTGAGTGACGGGTTTTCCAGAATCAAAACCCGGCGCACCGCCTCTTCAGCGGTTATCGCCTGGCCCGCACGCATCAGGTAGGGGCGAATCTGCTGATATTTCCATTGCGCGGCGACGCAGGGCGACGCGGGTTGTTGCGGCACCAGCGCGTGCAGAACCTCCCACAGCGGCGTCAGGTTCAACGGCGCCATTTCCGCATAAAGCTGCTGGCGTACCGCCTGGTCATTCAGCGCAGTGGCCTCTACGGTGTTGGATGCGTTCATGAATTCTCCTCGTCAGGTCGAAGCGGCAAGCCGGCACAGAAAAGCCACCGAATGCCCCGAATTGGGCATTGTGCGTTTAATCCGATTTGGCGACCAGTTCGAAATGCTCGACCGTTGGCAGGCCATTGAAAAACGGCCCAACAATCGCCCGCCACTGCGCAAACAACGGACCGCCGCGAAAGTCCACCGTGTGGTTTTCCAGCGTGTCCCAGAATATTTGCAGGATGTAGCGCTCTTTGGAATCAATGCCCCGGTTGACATTGAACCCCTGAAACCCTTTGGCTTTGGACGCCACTTCACGCACGCCGCGCTGGATGGCTTCTTCAAATGCGGCGTTCTGGCCGGGGTGGATGCGGATGTCGGCGAGTTCGAGGATCATCATGGTTCAAAATCTGTGAAAGAAGTCGCCAAGCATAACCGTCAGACCACCACCGTCTCCACCTTGCCATCCGCATGCTTGGCAAACCGCCGGGCTTCCTTGCCGTGCACCGGCGCATTGTCAGCAAACGGCCAACCGCCGAACTCGGTGGCACGGTAGTCGGCAAAGGCCTGGTGGATTTCAGCTTGCGTGTTCATGACAAAGGGGCCGTACTGTGCGACGGGTTCGGCAATCGGTTTGCCTTGTAGTACCAGGAATTCACTCGCCAACAGGCCATTGACCAGCTCGACATCGCGCGTTGCATTGAGTTCGATGGCGGCGTGTTCGGTCACTGCCTGGCCGCCCACCTCAACGCTGACGCCTTTAAAAAAATAGAGTTGCCGGCGGGTGCTGGCGCCCAAGGCGGCGGGCATCGTCCAGCGTGCGCCCGGTGGCATTTTGATCGTCCAGATGGCGACGTCCGCTTCGGCTTGTGAGGCCCAGGAATCGGGCGGCGGCGCCAAAGGAGTGGTGTCCGCCGAGTCGCCAAAGCGGCCAGCAATGCAGGAAATTTCGGTGTGAAGGCCGCTCGCGTCGGTGGCGACGCGCAGCGGGATTTTCTCGGACCAGAACATGGTGAAGTGCGGCGCCACCATCTTGCTTTTGGCAGGCAGATTCAGCCAGATCTGGAACAGCTCCAGCGGATTTGCCTTGTCCTGGCTCAAAAGTGGAAACATCTCGGAATGCACGATGCCTTTGCCAGCAGTGAGCCATTGCACGTCGCCGCCGCCAAAACGCGCCGTGGCGCCCAGGGAGTCGGAGTGGTCTATCAGGCCTTTGCGCACGATGGTCACGGTTTCAAAGCCGCGGTGCGGGTGCGACGGAAAGCCCGGGATTTTCAGGCCGTGGTACATCGACCAGCCGTCTTTGCGTTCGAAATCCTGGCCCAGGTTGCGCCCGGCCAGCGAGGCGTCAGGCCCCATCTGGGCATTGCCGCGTGGGTAGGCATCGTCGTGGTAGACGCAGAACAGGAACGGGTCGATCGTTGCCCACGGAAATCCGAGCGGAGAAATACCCAAAATGGGTTTATTGGACATAAAAACTGTTCCTTTTTGCTAAAAAGTCAATCAAATTGGCCTCTAGCCCTCGTAAAATATGAATTTATAGCTATATAATTAATAGCAAATGCCATTTACGGTGGCGAGACCCACCTTGGGCGCTAAGCGGTGGTTTCAAATCCGGCTGAAGTATTCTCGCCGTTGCCAATCCAGTTTGTCTTCGGCGGCTTCAAAACGCGCAAGCTCGTGACGTTTTATGTGGGTGTAGTAATTGACAAAATCAAGGCCCAGCCCGCGCGTCAGGGCGTTGTCTGCCCGCAAGGCAGCAAGTGCGACGGTCAACGACGATGGAAGTTTGGGTTGCGCATCGCCATACGGCGCGTCGCTGGCCGGTGGTGCCTTGAGTTGGCGCTGGATACCGTCCAGGCCTGCGTGGATTTGCGATGCAATATAGAGGTAGGGGTTGGCAGCGGGTTCACCCATGCGGTTCTCGATGCGCGTGGCGTTGTCGCCGCTAGCACCCACTACGCGCAGCATGGCGCCCCGGTTATCACAGCCCCAGTTGACCGACTGTGGCGCAAGACGGTTCGGTGAGAAGCGCTCAAACCCGTTAAGGGTCGGGACAGCCAGCGCTGCCATGCCAGGGGCGTGCTCCAGCAGCCCGGCCAGGTAGTGCACCCCGACATCGCTCAAGGTGAACTGGGCGTCTGCCCGCGTTGCGCCCTGTGCGGGTGCGGAGCGCATGAAAGCGTTCACGCCTGATGAACGCTGAACCAGGCTTTGATGAAGGTGCCACCCGCTGGACATGACGTTGGGAAACGGTGGGCGGCACATGAACGTGGCGTGATACCCCGCGCGGCGCAGAGCCTGCGTGACAGCGCTTCGGAAGAGCACCATGTTGTCGGCGGCGGCGAGCGCATCGGTCACGTCAAACACCGCCTCAACCTGGCTCGGACCCAGTTCAATTTCGAGCGACAGCAGCGGCAGGCCCAGGGCCTGCGCGGTGTGCTGAACGATGCGCAGCGGCTCGTCACAACGGTCCGTCAAGGCGTCAGACAGCAGGTTGTAGCCGGGGTGCACCATCTCAACGTCTGGCGGCAACCCAGGCCACGCGGCCAGATTCGGGTCAAGTGGATCGTTCCCGCCCTTGATCCGGTAAATGTGCAGTTCCACTTCAAGCCCGCACCGCATGGCAAAGCCTTGCAGTTCAAGTTGCGTCAAGGCGCTTTGCAGGATGCGACGTGTGTCCAGCAGCACGGGGGTGCCGTCCTGAAACCAGGGTTGGCATTGCAGCCAGCCGGTCTTGGCCGCCCAGGGCAACAGCTTGAAGCTGGCAGGGTCAGCCAGCAGAAGCAGGTTGCTGGCGGCTTCGAAACCGGGCAGGTCGGCCACGCCCTCCGCTTCGAAGACCTGCCAGGCTGTGCGGTCTGAGGAATCTTTGAGCATCAGCGTGCTGACCATTCCGACGCCATCGGTCATGGCTTTGGCGGCGGCTCCCGCCATCAAGGTTTTGCCGCGCAGCATGCCATGCAGGTCGCACCAGGAAAAGCGCACCCGCTCGATGCCGCTGGATTCAATCAGGGCCGCGGTTTGCGCCAGCGCTGCTTGCCGCGCGGCGTCATGAACGGCGCAGCGCTCTGCAAAGTTCATTCGTCGGCCTGGCCCTGGGCCGAAACCGCCCAGGGTGCCGCCCTGCGTTTGGCCGCTGCGGTGTCGCGCCAGAAAGCATCCCACGTGGCCGCCGGTGCAATCCCGTCGACGGTGTCAGGGCCCGTCATGGCAGCGGCCAGGGCCGCATCTGCCATTCCGGGCGCCGTGCCGCCAGCCTGTACCGCCTCGATGGCCTTGATCAGCATGCGCCGGTTGGCGATGATGGCCTTGTCGGAGGTCGCCAGGTGTTCTCGGGTGC
>JANMCB010000094.1:0-13726 GCA_031360805.1 Rhodoferax sp. | reverse complement strand
GCCATGAAACTTGTGATTCTGGACCGCGATGGCACCATCAACAGCGAAAGCAGCGAGTTCATTAAATCACCCGAGGAGTGGGTGGCGCTGCCGGGGGCGCTCGAGGCTATTGCACAGATGAACCATGCGGGCTGGCATGTGGTAATTGCCACCAACCAGTCTGGCCTGGGTCGTGGCCTGTTTGATGTTGCCTCCTTGAACGCCATGCACGCCAAGATGCACAAATCGCTTGCCGCGTTGGGTGGGCGGGTGGATGCGGTTTTTTATTGTCCGCACACGCCCGATGACAACTGCCATTGCCGCAAACCCGCGCCCGGGCTTTTTGAGCAGATTGGTGAGCGGTACGGCATTGACCTCAAGGGCGTTCCGGTGGTTGGCGATGCGTTGCGCGACATGGTTGCTGGCGCTGCAGTCGGGTGCCAGCCGCATTTGGTTCTCACGGGAAACGGCAGTGTCTATCGTGGGGTGGAATTGCCGGCAACATTTCCGCAAGGGACCAGGGTCCATGAAGACCTGGCCGCTTTCGCGGCGTGGTTGGTGAAAAGAGAGTCACTGGCTGACGTCGCGTTGGCCCCCTGAACGCTACTTTCGCCCTGCATTCCCGCACTGTCCCCTTGTCACGAACCGACCCAAACACCATGGCCGCAATTCGCTCAGTCATTCACCTGCTCTGGATGCTGGTGACCGTGATCCCCATTGCGTTCTGGATGGTGGCTGCAGCGCCGTTCGCCAGTGCCAGGCACCTGTTGGCGTGTGCCAATGGTTTTCTGGCCTGCGCCATGTACGGTTTGCGCGCCATTTGTGGCGTGCAATGGCGGGTGACGGGCCTAGAAAATCTGCCTGGCACGGACGCCGACGGAAAGGCCTTGCCAGTGATTTTGCTGGTAAAGCATCAGTCGACGCTGGAGACCTTTCTGATGCCATTGATCATGCCGCGGCCTCTGGCATATGTGTTCAAGAAGGAGATTCTCTATGTGCCGTTCTTTGGTTGGGGAATCGGTCGCCTGGAGATGGTCCACATTGACCGGAAACTGGGAAAACAGGCGTTTCGAAAAGTAGTGGAGCAAGGGCGTGAGCTGTTGAACAAAGGCACGTGGGTCATCATGTTCCCGGAGGGCACGCGCATTCCACGGGGCAAGGTGGGCCAGTACAAGTCCGGTGGGACCCGCCTGGCGGTTGAAACCGGGGCGCTGGTGGTGCCGATCGCGGTGACTTCCGCCAAATGCTGGCCACGCAAAGCCTTCGTCAAAATACCCGGAATGGTCGACGTTTCCATTGGCAAGGCAATACCCAGCCAGGGCAGACTACCTGACGAACTGATGTTGGAGGTCCAAACCTGGATCGAATCCGAGATGAAGCGCCTGGACCCAGAGGCCTACCGCTGAGCGTCAGCCAGCCGAAAACACTGCAATTCCAGCTCTGCCCATGCATCCCTTGCTGAAGTTCACGCTTGATCTGTTTGATCCGGCGCCTATCGACTCTCCCAAGCCGTTGGGCATGGCTGGACCCGGAACGGCAGTTGCATCCCCGAGATTGCCGGATGCTGATGCGGCGCTTCAACCGCTCAACGAAGTCGTCTTTCCGGCAAATTTCAGGCACCCAAGAGCCAACCGGGAGTCGCGCCTGGGTGATGCACTTGTTGCCTATGAATTCAAGCGGAGCAAACGCCGAACCATTGGTTTTTCGGTCGGTCCGGAAGGGCTGGTTGTGAGCTCGCCCAAGTGGGTTCCTCTCAGGGAAGTGGAGGCTGCTTTGCTGGAGCGCGCAGAGTGGATCATCAGGAAGCTGGGAGAAACCCGCCAACAGCGCGACCGTCTGGAATCTGCCCGCATTGAATGGCGCGATGGCACGACCATTCCCTTTTTGGGTGAGCAGGTTATTGTGGTTCTCGATCCACGGCATCAGTTTGGCGGCGTGGGTGCCGAGCTGATCCCGAACTCCAGTGAAGGCTCAAGCCACCCGACGCTCGAAGGTATTCCACACGTCTCGTTGCATGTAGCATTGCCCCACACGGCGACGCCGGAGCAAATCCGGGATGCAGTTCAAGCCTGGCTGATGCGTCAGGCGAAGCGGATATTTACCGAGCGACTGAACCATTTCGCGCCACTTCTGTGCGTGCAGTGGCAAAAGCTGTCTCTCAGCAGTGCAGGAACACGTTGGGGCAGTGCCAGCTCCAACGGTTCCATCCGGCTCAATTGGCGGCTGGTTCACTTCAAGCTATCGGTCATTGACTACGTGGTGGCCCATGAACTGAGCCATCTGCGCGTCATGGACCACAGCCCGCGTTTCTGGGATACGGTTCGCACGGTGGTGCCCGATTACGCCTCTTTGCGCTCAAAACTGAAGGACGAATCTTTGCCCCGCTGGAACTGACCTGGCGGTCAGGCCAGCGTCAAAGCTGCGAAGGGCTTCCCAGCCCATGATTTGCCCAAACGGTGGATGAGTCGCTCGACGGGTCAGCCATGAGCGCAGAAGACAGGCGCACCCGCTGCGAAAGCTCCCGGGCGATGTTGCGGGTGATCTTGAGTGCAACATCCGGATGGTCGCGTTGCAGGTCCGTCACGGCCTGGTTGTCCAGAAGCATTGCGCGCACCGGCGTATCAGCCCAAGCCGTTGCGGATCGGGTCTTTCCATCGACGAAGCCCATCTCACCTACAAACTGACCGGGTCCAAAGGTGGCGAGTCGAACTGAATCATCGCCTTCGCCAGCCAGAATACTGACGGTTCCTGATTCGAGCAACCAGATGCCATCGGCATTTGACCCCTTGCGAAAGAGAACTGCGCCCTCTGCCACTTCACGGATTGCGCCAAGCGAGAGCACAGCCGCGACCTCACCTTCCGTGAGGGTTTGAAGCAGGCTGTTGCTGGCAATCTCAACGGAGCTCAGCCCGCCTGTCATCACGGTCGAGTTCATCAGCACGATATCTTCACACGCCTCCAGTCCGCGGTCCAAATCCGTGCGGTGCTGTACGCCCTCGGCAGCCTGCAGCCTAAAGCGCAGGTGGGTGGCCCGTGTTCGTTTGAGCCCGGTGACGAAAATCCTGATCTGGCGCTCAAAGAGGGACCTGACCAGCCAGCTCACCGCGTCGACGCCGCTGGGGTCTACTTCATGGACCTGGCTCACATCTATCACGACGGCAATCGATTCGGGATGCAGGTCGTCAGCCAATTGCATGAGCCGCGCACTGTTTCCAAAAAAAAGATGCCCGGTCAATCTCAGGACAGCCACCCGATGAAAACTTCGCGCCAGATTGCGTGATTCTCCTGCGCTTCGGACCCTGCGCGAGTGAAATTGGTCCAGGTAGGCCCACTGCGCTGTCAAATTGACCGAAACGCGCCGCAATACTGCAAGGCACGACAAGGCGACGCCGATACAGCAGGACCATACCAAATTCCCAAAAAACGTCACCAGCGCAATCACCAGGGTGATCCAGAAGCCCAAGTCCTGAGTCCCCCGCAGGCGCCACTGGCGATTGCGCGCCATGCTGCGCAGGCGCATCAGGAACGCGGGGTCAAACATGATCAGCGCCTGCATCAAGAAAAGTCCCGCGATCACACCGGCGGGAAGTGCGACCAGCCAGGACCCCAGCGCAAACACAAGGCCGCCGGAAAGTAGCAGAGTCAGGACCGAGGCGCCGACGCCACGACCGCCTTCAAGCCAGCTTGAGACGCTTCTGACCGGGCTGCCGGTACTGGGAACTCCGCCCAGAACCGCGCTTGCCATATTGGCCCCACCCAGCACAAGGAGCTCACGATTGGCATCAAAGCGCACACCAAATCGGGTCTCCATGGTGGCCGCAGCCGTGAAGGTTTCAAGGATCATCACCAAAGCCAGCGTCACGGCGCCTGGCAGGCCCACGGTTGCCAGTTTCAAAAGGTCCAGTTCACCCAGTGAAGGCCACAGGTGAACCGGTATCCAGCGCCACTGCAAATCGGTTGTGACGGGTGCCATTGACGCCAAGGGGAACGGTTCAAGCATCAAGTAGAGTGCAACCCCGAGGATCGGCGCTATGACAATCGCAGGGATGGCGCGCAGCGCGGCAATGCGTCGAACCATGAGGGGCCAGATAAGGTAGGTCAAGACCATCACACCCGCGACCAACCCAGCCATTGCGCCGCCTTGCATGCCTTTCTGGACTGCCAGCCCAACCAGCACCAGCGCAATTCCGGTGCTGATTCCCGCCGTGACGGGGGTTGGAATCATCTTGAAGATGTTTCCCAGCCTGAGTGCCCCAATCAACAGTACAAGGCCGCTGGCGAGCAAAAACATGAGACTTCCCGCAGCGAGCCCAACCGCCAATTGCTGCGCAGTCAGGTTTGCCGCTGGGCCGGTATTCCCGCTCGTTGTCAGGCACAACTGGTAGACCAGACCGATGTAAGCCACAAGAGAGGCGGTACGGGCACTTGGCAAAACGGCGGCTTGCCCCCGCAAAATCAGGGCGGCGATATGAACCACAGTTGCCGTGACTAAAGTTGCCCAAAAACCTGCGGTCAGTGCCAACGGGCCGAGAAGGCTTACAAAGAGCAGCAAGGGGCTGATGACATTGATCAGGCCCTGCAAAGTCGCCGCGATAGCGCCTTTGAGCTCAGTGCGAAAGTTGGGTTTTTGGGTCACTGACTGGCATCTTACTCAATGCCATGGGGCATGCCTCGGTGAGCGAAGAAGACCGCTGGCGTCAGGCTACGGAAAAGCGGTAGGTTCCGGCACCATCGCGCTGCCGTCTCAAACGCTTGTCAAACCAGAGCAGGTGCAAGTGCGCAATGGCCTCGCCCAAGGCAAAAGTCATCTGGTGCAAATCGAGCTCGCGGCGGAACATGATGGGTACGATCTCTGCGGCTGTGCATGGTTTTTCCCCGCAGGCTTGCATGACTTCGCCCAGACGGTCCTGGTGGTGGTCATGAAGTTGTTGAATCCGCCTGTGCAGCCCGGTGAACGGCTTCCCATGGGCTGGCAGCGTGAGAGTGCCGGCAGCCAGCGGCTTGAATTTGTCAATGGAATCCAGAAACTGCCGCAAGGGGTTGGATTCGGGTTCGTTTTCGTGCACGCTGACGTTGGTGGAGATTCGTGGCAGCATCATGTCCCCTCCAATCAACACCTCGGCTTCTGCGCAATAGAGCGCAATATGCTCTGGTGCGTGGCCATAGCCACTGATACAGAGCCAATCACGGTTGCCGATGCGAATGACATCACCGTCCTGGATACGCTTGAAGTTTCGGGGAACGTCGGGTACCAAATTGGTGAAATAGTTGGTGCGCTGCTTGATCTGGGTCAGGTAGTCCGCGTTGTGCAGGCCGTGGGACCCAAAAAAAGCTGCAGAGTACTCGCCGCCGCCAAATCCGGTCGGGCTGACCGACGCCAGGCGGGCGACGCCATAGTCCGTCGCACTGATCCAGAGCCGGCAGCGATGTTCAGGGGTGCTCCAGCGTTCGCACAGCCACGCGGCCAGCCCAATATGGTCTGGGTGCATGTGCGTGCAAATGACGCGCAGCACGGGCAAGCCTTCAAGGTCATTGTCAAAAATCTGTTGCCATTGCGCTTTGGACTCGTCGCGTGAGATGCAGCAGTCGACAACGGTCCACCCTTGCAGCGTGCCATGGTCGCCTTCCAGTTCATCGCGCAGCAACCAGAGGTTGATGTGGTTCAGCGCGAAAGGAAGGCCCATTCGAATCCATTTGATGCCAGGTGCGACTGCAAGCGTGCTTCCGAGTTCGGGCAAGGTATCGCCCATGGGGTAATGAAGCTCCTTTTCGAGATCGTTCATGGCAACTATGTTTTGATTGATAATACCGGCGGAGATTGACGTTTACGTAAACGTCAATGTGACGATTGCATTGTAGGGGCTGCAGTTTTTTGTGCAGTCACCTGCGTTGACAGCCGCAGCGAGCACCTGATTGCCTGCTTCAAAACGACCTTGAAAGAATGAGTACGACCTACAGCATCAGTGAGTTGGCCCGGGAGTTTGACCTGACCACGCGTGCGATCCGCTTCTATGAGGATATGGGTCTGCTGCAGCCTGCCAGGTCTGGTCCGCAGGGCCGCAACCGTGTTTACAGCGGCCGGGACCGCACGCGGCTCAGGCTCACCTTGCGGGCCAAACGCCTGGGCCTGTCGCTCACGGAAGCCAAAGACATCATTGACATGTATGACAGCCCGCGCGATACCGGCGCCCAGCTGACCCGGTTTTTGGCGGTACTGGGTGATCACCGGGTAGAGCTGGAAGGCCAAATGGCGGAGTTGCAGGCCAACCTGGACGAGGTAAAAGTGCACGAAAAAGAAGCGCGGGCCCTGCTGGTTCGTACTGCAAAGAGAAAACCCAGGATAAATACCGGAGAAGTCCATGAATCTGCCAGGCCTTGATTTTCAACTCGGTGAGGATATCGAGGCGCTGCGCGACACGGTCCGTGATTTTGCGCAAACTGAAATCGCACCGCGCGCCGCCGAGATTGACCGGACCGATCAATTTCCTGCGGATTTGTGGCGCAAGATGGGCAGCCTGGGCTTACTCGGGATCACCGTTGGCGAGGAATATGGTGGTGCCGGCATGGGCTATCTGGCACACATGATCGCGATGGAAGAAATTTCACGTGCCAGTGCTGCTGTTGCCTTGAGCTATGGCGCCCACAGCAATTTGTGCGTCAATCAGATCAAACGCAACGGCAGCGCCGAGCAACGCCAAAAATACCTGCCAAAACTGATCAGCGGTGAGTACGTCGGGGCCCTGGCCATGAGCGAGTCCGGTGCCGGTTCGGACGTGATCTCGATGCGACTCAAGGCCGAGGACAAAGGCGGCTTTTACTTGCTCAACGGCAGCAAGATGTGGATCACCAACGGCCCCGATGCTGATACCTTGGTGGTTTACGCCAAGACCGAGCCCGAGCTGGGTGCGCGCGGAGTCACCGCTTTTCTGATTGAAAAGTCCATGAAGGGGTTTTCGGTCGCTCAAAAGCTCGACAAGCTTGGCATGCGCGGCAGCCAGACCGGCGAACTGGTGTTTGACAATGTCGAGGTGCCGGCGCAAAACGTGCTGGGTGGGCTCAACAGCGGCGCCAAAGTACTGATGAGCGGCCTGGACTATGAGCGTGCCGTGCTGACCGGCGGGCCGTTGGGCATCATGCAGGGCGTGATGGACAGTGTCATCCCCTACATTCACGAGCGCAAGCAGTTCGGCCAGAGTATTGGCGAATTTCAGCTGATTCAGGGCAAGGTTGCCGATATGTACACGGTGTTGCAGGCGGGCCGCTCGTTTGCCTACACGGTGGCCAAGAATCTCGACATGCTCGGTGCCGAGCACGTGCGCCATGTGCGCAAGGACTGCGCTTCCGTGATCCTGTGGTGCGCCGAGAAAGCCACCTGGATGGCGGGTGAGGGCATCCAGATATTTGGCGGCAATGGTTACATCAACGACTACCCGTTGGGACGCATGTGGCGGGACGCCAAGCTCTATGAAATCGGTGCCGGCACCAGTGAAATTCGCCGCATGCTGATTGGGCGGGAGCTTTTCGGAGAGACAATGTGAATTCGATCCAACCGCCTGAAAAGGCCGAAAAACCATGACAACCTCCCTCCAAGACCTCTTCGCCCACAACCGTGCCTGGGCGGCACAGATGGAGCGGGAGCGCCCCGGGTTTTTCAGCAATCTCAAAAGCCAGCAAAGCCCCAAGTACATGTGGATCGGCTGCTCGGACAGCCGTGTGCCGGCCAACCAGATCACCGGGCTCGAGCCGGGTGAAGTGTTTGTCCATCGCAACGTGGCCAATGTGGTGGTCCATTCGGACCTGAATGCTTTGTCCACCATACAGTTTGCTGTGGAACGGTTGAAGGTGGAGCATGTCATGGTGGTCGGTCACTACGGGTGTTCGGGTGTCCAGGCAGCGCTGGAAGGCGCACGCATTGGCTTGGCGGACAACTGGCTAAGGCATATTCAGGACGTGCGGGACCGCCATCGCTCGCTGCTGGACGCAGTCCCGGAGCCATCCCGGCATGATGTGCTGGTAGAGCTGAATGTGATCGAGCAGGTCATCAACGTGGCGCAAAGCACGGTGCTGCAGGATGCATGGAGCCGCGGACAGAACATTACCCTGCATGGCTGGGTGTATGGAGTGCATGATGGTTTGCTGCAAGATCTGATGCTTTCCGTGTCAGCCAACGCCGGTCTGGATGCCCTCTACCGCAATGCCATTGCCGGTGTCGCCAGCACAAAACGGGCTTGATCGGCGGCAGCTTCGGCAGAATTGCAACCAACCCAGCATGGCAAGCGCAAACCTTTTCCCGCAACGGCTGGATTCGACACTTGCCTACGACATAGCCAAAGCGATGATGGACGGCTTCAACCGCCATTACCGTTTGTTCCGCACGGAGTCGGCCCGCGCCAAGCACCGGTTCGAAACGGCAGACTGGCATGGCCAGCAAAGAGCGCAGCGTGAACGCATCGAGTTTTATGACTTGCGGGTCAAGGAATGCTCAACCCGCCTTGAGCGCGAGTTCAAGGCTGATGATCAGCCGATGGACATCTGGCAGCAGGTCAAGCTTCACTACATTGGCCTGCTGGTCAACCACCACCAGCCCGAACTGGCAGAGACATTTTTCAACTCGGTCACGACCAAGATTCTGCATCGCACGCATTTTCACAATGACTTTATCTTTGTGCGGCCAGCGGTCAGTACGGAGTACATTGAAAATGGGGAACCAGAGGCGCGCCCGACCTACCGGGCCTACTACCCCACCCAGGACAGCCTGCAAGAGGTCTTGGTCCAGATCGTCCGTGACTTTGATCTGCGGGTTGAGTTTTCAGACCTGGCCCGTGATGCCGCCTTTGTTCAGCAGGCCATGGGACAGAAGCTGCAGAGCGTCAAGCTGCGGGCCAACTTCCAGATTCAGGTCTTGACCAGCCTCTTCTTCCGGAACAAAGGCGCCTATGTGGTGGGCAAGCTGATCAACGGGTTCAACGAGTTTCCGTTTGCGCTGCCAATCCTGCACGACAGCAAGGAGAGGCTTGCAATCGATGCAGCACTGTTTGGCGAGGATGACCTGCTCATGCTGTTCAGCTTTGCGCGAGCCTACTTCATGGTGGACATGGAGATCCCGTCAGCCTATGTGCAGTTTCTGCGCAGCATGATGCCGCGCAAGCCGCGCAACGAAATTTACAGCGCTCTGGGGTTGCAGAAGCAGGGCAAGACCCTCTTCTACCGTGACTTTCTGCATCACCTGCGCCATTCCAGCGACAAATTCCGCATTGCGCCTGGCATCAAGGGCATGGTGATGCTGGTGTTTGACCTGCCGTCCTTTCCCTATGTTTTCAAGGTCATCAAAGACTTCTACCCGCCCCAGAAAGACACGACGCGCGATCAAATCAAAGGCAAATATCTTCTGGTCAAGCAGCACGACCGGGTTGGGCGCATGGCGGACACGCTGGAATACAGCGAAGTGGCGTTTCCACGCGAGCGGTTTGACAACGAACTGATTGCCGAGATTGAAAAATTCGCGCCCAGCCAGCTCGAAGTGAGTGACCGGGATGGCGATGGCCGGACCGAGGTCATCATCAAGCACGTCTATATTGAAAGGCGCATGATTCCGCTCAATATCTACCTGCAGGAAGCCTTTGACGCGGGTGGTGCGCTGGCACCTGTTGCTGATTCAGGAACGACCGACGAAACCATCCGCGCGCGCGAGCAGATCGAGCGCGGGGTGGTCGAATATGGAAACGCCATCAAGGACCTGGTGGCCGCCAATATTTTCCCGGGCGATATGTTGTGGAAGAACTTCGGCATCACGCGCCATGGCAAAGTGGTGTTTTACGACTACGATGAAATCGAATACATCACCGATTGCAACTTTCGCGTCATCCCGCAGCCACGCAACGAAGAAGATGAAATGAGCGGCGAGGTCTGGTACAAGGTGGGGCCCAAAGACGTCTTTCCCGAAACCTTTGGCCCATTTTTGCTGGGCAATCCGGCGGTGCGCAGCGTCTTTATGAAGTATCACGGCAATTTGCTCGAAGCAGCGTTCTGGCAAGGCCACAAGGAACGCATTCTGGCGGGTCACGTCCATGATGTGTTTCCCTATGACCAGGAAAAACGGTTCGCCAATGTCGCATTGAAAGCTGTTGATTGACTGAATATTTTTGTTGAATACTTGAAGGCTCGATTGAAAGGAAAATGAAATGGCACAAACCATCACGGCCCCCATCGCGAACACCGTCGCGGACCCTGTCGCCGACCCTGTCGTTATTGTCGGCGCAGCGCGTACACCCATGGGCGGTTTTCAGGGTGACTTCTCATCGCTTTCGGCCCATGATCTGGGCGGCGCCGCCATCAAGGCGGCAGTCGAGCGGTCGGGCGCATCGCCCGAATTGGTCAGCGAAGTGTTGTTTGGCAACTGCTTGATGGCGGGCCAGGGCCAGGCGCCAGCACGCCAGGCTGCCTTCAAGGGCGGTTTGCCAATCAGCGCAGGCGCGGTGACGCTGTCCAAAATGTGCGGCTCGGGCATGAAGGCGGCCATGTTGGCGCACGACATGCTGCTGGCCGGCAGTCATGACGTGATGGTGGCTGGCGGCATGGAGAGCATGACCAATGCGCCGCATCTGCTTTTGAAAGGGCGAAGTGGCATCCGTATCGGCCATGACCGCGTGATGGACCACATGATGCTGGACGGACTGGAAGATGCCTATGAGGCCGGGCGCTCGATGGGAACCTTTGGCGAGGACTGCGCCGCCAAATACAAATTCACGCGGGAGCAGCAGGACGCGTTCGCAACGACCAGCGTGCAACGGGCGCAGGCAGCCACTAAATCAGGCGCGTTCATGCCGGAGATCACGCCCATCACCGTCAAGGGTCGGGCGGGTGATACGGTCATCTCTGTGGATGAAGGCCCTGGCAAAATCAAGCTGGACAAGATTGCAACGCTCAAACCCGCCTTCAAGAAAGACGGCACGATCACCGCTGCCAGCAGCTCCAGCATTAACGACGGTGCTGCGGCCATGGTGTTGATGCGCGCTTCGACGGCGGCCCGGTTGAACTTGAGGCCGATGGCAAAAATTGTTGCCCACGCCATGCACGCACAGGAACCCAACTGGTTTGCGACGGCACCGCTGGGTGCTGTCAACAAGGTGCTGGCCAAAGCGGGCTGGGCTGTCAGCGATGTGGATCTGTGGGAGGTCAATGAAGCATTCGCGGTCGTGCCCATGGCGTTGATGCACGAGCTCAAGCTGAGCCACGACATCGTCAATGTCAACGGCGGTGCGTGTGCGCTGGGGCACCCCATCGGTGCGAGTGGTGCGCGCATCATGGTCACCCTGATGTATGCGCTGAAGGCGCGGGGCTTGAAGAAAGGCGTCGCAACGCTCTGCATCGGTGGCGGTGAAGGGACCGCGCTGGCACTGGAATTGCTGTGAAGAACGGAGACTGGTTTGATCCTCAATCCTGATCAGGAGATGATTCGCGAAGCAGTTCGCGACTTCGCACAGAAAGAACTGTGGCCCAACGCAGCCCGTTGGGACAAAGAGCACACCTTCCCGCGCGACGCACTCAAGGGGCTTGCGGCACTGGGCGCCTACGGAATTTGCGTGCCCGAGGAGTTCGGCGGGGCGAACCTTGACTATGTCACCCTGGCTTTGGTGCTGGAAGAAATTGCCGCAGGCGACGGCGGCACCAGTACTGTGATCAGCGTGACCAACTGCCCGGTAAACGCCATCTTGCTGAATTTTGGCAACGCCCGTCAAAGGAAAGAGTGGTTGACTCCCTTGGCACAGGGGCAAATGCTGGGCGCGTTCTGCCTGACCGAACCCCATGTGGGTTCGGACGCGTCGGCGCTCAAAACCACGGCGGTGAGGGATGGCGATAGTTACGTGATCAACGGAGTCAAGCAGTTCATCACCAGCGGCAAAAACGGCGATGTGGCGATTGTGATCGCGGTGACTGACCGCTCGGCGGGTAAAAAAGGTATGAGCGCCTTCATCGTCCCAACCAGCTCGCCTGGTTATGGGGTGGCGCGCATCGAGGACAAGCTGGGTCAGCACTCCAGCGACACGGCGCAAATCAACTTTGACAACTGCCGCATCCCGCTTGAGAACCTGGTTGGCCAGGAAGGCGAAGGTTACCGGATAGCCCTGGGCGGTCTGGAGGGCGGACGCATCGGCATCGCGGCGCAAAGCGTGGGCATGGCCCGCAGCGCGTTTGACGTGGCACTCGAATACGCCAAACAGCGCGAGAGTTTTGGGCAGACGATTTTCAATCACCAGGCGGTCGGCTTCCGGCTGGCCGAATGCGCCACCAAAATTGAAGCGGCGCGGCAACTCATCTGGCACGCCGCGAGCCTGCGGGACGCCGGTCGGCCGTGTTTGAAAGAAGCCGCCATGGCGAAACTGTTTGCCAGCGAAATGGCGGAAGAGGTTTGCAGCGCAGCCCTTCAGACGCTGGGTGGCTACGGTTACGTCAGTGATTTTCCGGTTGAGCGCATTTACCGCGACGTGCGGGTGTGCCAGATTTATGAAGGTACCAGTGATGTCCAGAAAATCATCATCCAGAGAAGTCTCTAACGGCAAAGCCGCTTTTGCCGCGAGCTGTGAAAGCTGTGTTGGTTGATATAATGTTAATAGCAAACTATTTATATAATACGAGGGCTAGATGCCAATTTAATGCTTAAAATTGCTCAAAAAGGCCACTGCTTGCCGTTTTCGATCTAATTTACTACATTTGTGGTAGGTTTTGACGTTTAATCGAATACAGTCATTTCAGAGGTAAATACGATGCCGATCACCAAGAGCGCAAAGCAGTTTGTCGACGAGGCCATGAAGGAAGTCAAGACCTATTCGGTGGCGCAAGTCAGGGCCAGGCTTGGCGATCCCGATGTCCAGATTGTGGATATCCGCGACGTGCGCGAGCTCAATGAAGGCACGGTTGCTGGTGCGTACCATGCACCGCGCTGCATGCTCGAGTTCTGGGTGGACCCTGAGTCGCCGTACCACAAGAAGCTGTTTGCCGACGAGAGCAAGGAGTTCATCCTGTTCTGCGGCGCGGGCTGGCGCAGTGCATTGGCCGCAAAAACCTTGCAGGACATGGGCATGACCAACGTGGCGCATATTGAAGGCGGGTACACCGATTGGGTCAAGGCCGGTGCGCCGACTGAGACTTTGGAGCAACGCAAGGCGGCCCAAAAGCCACGCTGAGCAAAGCGCACATTGAGTCTGCCGCTTCCGTGTCCCATGAAATTTGAAGCCGTCTTGTTTGACTGTGATGGCGTGTTGGCGGACAGCGAGCCGCTGACCAATGGCGTTCTTCGCGACATGCTGCAGGAGCGGGGCTGGACGCTATCGGTGGCCGAATGCATGCGACTGTTTGTTGGCAAAGCCGTCAAGGAGGAGGCCGCACTGATCGGGCAAATGACCGGCGAACCTGTCACTGGGGCTTGGCTTGCCAGCTTCGTTGAGCGGCGCAACCTGGCCTTGACGGAGCGTTTGACGGCAATTCCCAATGTTCATGCGGCGGTGCAGCGCATTCACGCAGATCACGGCGGCCGTATTGCCTGCGCCTCCGGCGCGGACCGATTCAAGGTTGAGATGATGTTGCGCAACCTTGCGCTGATCCGCTACTTTGAAGGGCGCATTTTCAGCGGCTACGAAATGCCACGTTCCAAGCCGTATCCAGATGTTTACCTTGCGGCCGCAGAGGCGCTGGCGGTCAGCCCGGCGAGGTGTGCAGTGATTGAAGACACGGTGACTGGCGTACGGGC
>JANMCB010000008.1:0-7247 GCA_031360805.1 Rhodoferax sp. | reverse complement strand
AATGTCCACCAAAAGGCGGTTGGCTTGTGGATCAGCGGCATGAATTCAAAATTCATTCCGAAAAACCCGGTGATCAGGTTAAGCGGCATGAAGATGGCAGTCAGCACCGTCAGAGTTCGCATGATGTCATTGGTGCGGCTGCCTTGCACGCTGAAATGAATCTGCACCGCCGTCTCGGCACTTTGCTCCAGACGGCGCACATGGTGCACTACTCGCTCGATGTGCTCCAGCACGTCGCGGCTGCGTACTTGCAGCAAATCGTGTTCCCGTTGCTCAGCCGGGGTGGCGCCGTCGGGCCAGGTTTTCAGTGCTTCAATCCAGTCCTGCAACGCCGCACGTTGGTCTTCACAAATTTCGTCCAGGTGGTGCAGTGACAGGCGCGTGTCCAGCAGCGAGTTCCAATTGTTGAAGCGCGAGCGCGGGTTGATCAGCTCATTTTGCCAATGGTCCAGCTGGTGCGTGAGCTCGCGGCGCAGGTCCAGAAAGCCGTCCACCATCTGGTTGACGATACGTAGCATCAGGTCGGCCGGGCTGGTTGGCACGCGTGCGCCCGCCAGGCGCGAATCGCCTGCCGTTGCGCTTAGCAGCTTTGCCGCATAGGCGTCGCGCACGGCACAGTCGGTTGGATGAACGGTGAGCAAAACCCGGTCAAAAACGGCAAATCCGACCGGGCTGGTGTTGATACGTTTGAGCACTGGCGGCCCGCCCCGCGTCGCGCTGCGCACCGGAAGGATCGACGCAGTGACAGGTGTCGTGACCGGCAGTGCGGTCGACGCCGTGGTGGTTGATGGGTTCAGTGGCGTGACGCCAGACTCACCCCCGCCAGCCGCCAGCCGCCTGAACACCAGTACGTCGTACCGCGCGGTGAAGTCGTAGTGCGATGGCAACTGGCGGTTGGTCAAATCTGAAATATGCAAGTCCACCAGTTGCGTGCCACACAGGCTTTGCAGCGCGGCCTGGACCTCTGCCTGCCGGGTTTCGAATTCGCCGCGCGCGCAGGAGATCCAGATGAAGCCCTTGGCCGGCAGCTGCGCCGGAATGTCGGGCGTCTCAGTGACGCGGACACTACTGGCAGCAGCGGCACAACCGTTGCTGCCGGGGTTGCCGGCGTTGCTGCCGTTGGTATTATTGAGGATGCTGAAAACGCGCATGGCGTTAATTTTTTTGCAGCAGTCTTGCCGCGTCAAGTGCAAAGTAAGTCAGCACGCCGTCAGCGCCGGCGCGCTTGAAGGCCAGCAGGCTTTCAAGCACCACCGCGTCGTGGTCCAGCCAGCCGTTGATCGCTGCGGCTTTGAGCATGGCGTATTCACCGGACACCTGGTAGGCAAAGGTGGGCACGTGGAACTCGTCTTTCACGCGCCGCACAATGTCCAGGTAGGGCATGCCGGGTTTGACCATCACCATGTCGGCGCCCTCGGCGATGTCGATTGCCACTTCGCGCAAGGCCTCGTCGGTGTTGCCCGGGTCCATCTGGTAGACCTTCTTGTTGGCCTTGCCCAGATTTGCCGCAGAGCCCACCGCATCGCGAAACGGGCCATAAAAAGCCGACGCGAATTTGGCGCTATAGGCCATGATTCTTGTATGGATCAGCCTGTGCGCTTCCAGCGCAGAGCGAATCGCGCCGATGCGCCCGTCCATCATGTCGCTGGGCGCCACGATGTCAACGCCGGCCTGTGCCTGGACCAAAGCCTGCTTCACCAGAATTGCGACGGTTTCGTCATTCAGGATGTAGTTGGCGTCATCCAGCAGGCCGTCCTGGCCATGACTGGTGTAGGGGTCCAAAGCCACGTCGGTCATGACTCCCAAACTGGGAAAGCGCTTTTTGAGTTCACTCACAACGCGTGGGATGAGGCCTTGCGGGTTCAAAGCTTCGCGGCCGTCCGGGGTTTTCAATGCCGGATCGATCACCGGAAACAATGCAATCACTGGAATGCCGAGGTTGACGCACTCTTCAGCCACCGGCAGCAGCAAATCCAGACTCAGGCGCTCTACACCCGGCATGGAGCCAATGGCGTGGCGGTGTTGTTTGCCATCGACAACAAAAACTGGATAGATCAGGTCGTGCGCTGTGACGGCGTGTTCACGCACAAGGTTGCGAGTGAAATCGTCGCGGCGCAGCCTTCTTGGCCGGGCTGCAGGAAAAGACGCGGGCGGGAGCATGGTTTGTACCTTTTGAACGCCTGACGGGAAGGCAGTAATTTGGGGCGTCCCCTAGCCGTGACTAAGGGTAACTACGGTTAATCATTGTCGCGGCAAGACTAACATTTTTGCGTAAAGGCTTGAAAACTGCGTCCGAATTTGCTAAATTGAGCGCGGGTGGCTTGCCACCTCCCGCTTTTCCTCCCTGAGCGGGGCCTTGATGTGTGACAGCAAATGGGCTTACCACCCCAGCCTCGTGCTGGGGTTTTTTTTGGCAAAGCGCCAAACCAACGTGGTAAACCCGCCTCTCCAACTGCATCTAAACTGCCGTCATGCTCTGGGTCAAATCATTCCACATCGTTTTCATCGCCAGCTGGTTCGCCGGTCTTTTCTACCTGCCGCGCATTTTTGTCAATTTGGCAATGGTGCCGCAAGAATCGACCGCCGAACGGGCTCGCTTGCTGTTGATGGCAACCAAGCTGTTGCGTTTTATGGGACCGTTGGCGTTGTTGTCGCTCGTTTTTGGTGCTTGGCTGTGGCTTGGGTTTGGAATCGGGCGCGGTCCAGGCAACGGCTGGCTGCATGCCAAGCTGTTCGTGGTTGTGCTGATCATGGGCTACCACGGTGCCTGCGGCAGTCTGTTAAAAAGATTCGCGGCCGGAACAGACACCCGAAGCGCCCGCTGGTACCGCTGGTTCAATGAAGTGCCGGTGCTGCTGCTGCTGTGCGTGGTGATTCTGGTCGTGGTGAAACCTTTTTGAAGCACAGGGCCAGCGACATCGGTGAAGATGCATAAAACCTCGGCCTGGCCGCTGTCGCTGATCTACGCGGGCCTGATTGTTTACGCCAGTTTGTACCCGTTTGGGGAGTGGCGTGACCAGGGTATTTTTCCGATGGCTTACCTGTGGCAGCCCTGGCCCAAATATTGGACCGGTTTTGACATTGGCGTCAATATTCTGGGGTATTTTCCGCTCGGGTTCTTTCTGGCGCTGGCCGCTTTGCGCACAGGGCAGGAAACACGCGTTGTGCTGGCGGCGACACTGGCGGCTGCGCTGGTGTCGCTGATCCTTGAAACGGTGCAAAGTTACCTGCCTTCGCGCGTCCCTTCCAATATTGACTTAGGCTTTAATACACTGGGCAGCTGGCTTGGTGCCGGGGCCGCAACACTGTTGGAAAAGGGCGGTGCACTGGACCGTTGGAGCCGTATTCGGGAGCGCTGGTTTGTGCCCGGCGCCAGGGGCGCGCTGGTGTTGTTGGCAATGTGGCCCTTTGCGCTTTTGTTCCCAACCGCTGTGCCGCTGGGATTGGGACAGGTGCTGGAACGCCTGGAAAACAGCCTTGCCGAACGGCTTCAGGACACCCCGTTTCTGGAATGGCTGCCAGTTCGCGCCATTGAGTTTCAGCCGATCATCCCCAGCGCCGAAATGCTGTGCGTGCTCCTTGGCGCGCTGATTCCCTGCCTACTCGGTTTCTGCATCATTCGGGGTGGGCGGCGGCGCGGACTCTTTGTGGTCGCAGTGATGGCCAGTGGCATTGGCGTGACGTCGCTGTCGGCAGCCTTGAGTTTTGGCCCGTTTCATGCGTGGACCTGGCTGGGACTGCCGGCCAAGGCAGGCCTGGTGTTGGCCCTGGTAGCGGCCTGCAGCCTGCTTTTCGCGCCGCGCCGGGTCATTGCTGCACTGGCCGTACTTTGCCTGGGGGTGTACTTGAGCGTGCTCAATCAGGCCGCTATTGGCCCGTATTTCGAGCAGACTATGCACGCTTGGGAGCAAGGCCGGTTTATCCGCTTCAATGGTGTAACGCAATGGCTGGCGTGGCTTTGGCCATACGCAACATTGGTGTACGTGCTGGTATTGATTGGCCGGCGCGAGCCACGCGCGAACGATACCTAAAATGCACGCATGAACACCAAAACGACAGAATCAGGCAAAACCGACACACCGGCTGACGGCTCCTATTACGAGCGCCATATCTTTTTTTGCCTCAACGAACGTAAAAACGGCGAAGAAAGCTGTGCCCGTCACGACGCGCAAGCCGGGTTTGACCGCTGCAAGTCTCAGGTCAAGGCGGCCGGGCTGTCCGGACCAGGCAAGGTGCGGGTGAACAAAGCGGGCTGCCTCGACCGCTGTGCGGGTGGACCGGTTGCGGTGGTTTACCCCGAGGCAGTCTGGTATTCATACGTCGATGCGCATGATATTGACGAGATCGTGAGCTCGCACCTTATGCGCGGAGAGGTAGTCCAGCGCTTGCTCCTGCCTGCGTCTGTGGGCCGCTGATGGCAGGCTGGACCCGTTAACAAAATTTAACCAAAATTTCGCGCGAAACTGTGCGCCCCAGCAGTCATTGAAGCTATTATAATAATAGCGAATTCGTTTTGCCATCCATTCTCAGCACCCGGCGTGCACTGTTCATGAAAACTCTTGCCTTTGCCTTTGCGGCCATGCTCTGCGTCGGCGTTGCTGCCCAAACGCCGCAAGCCCCGGAAATTGCAGCCAGATCCTATCTGCTGTTTGATGTGACATCCAGCCAGATGCTGGCCGAAAAGGACATCGACTCTCCCGTCGAGCAGGCATCGTTGACCAAGCTGATGACGGCGTACCTGGTTTTTGACGCGCTGCGCAGCAAAAAGATCGATATCAAGCAAACCTTGCCAGTGAGCTTGCGTGCCTGGATGATGCCGGGCTCGCGCATGTTCATCGACCCGAAAATGCTGGTGCCTGTGGAAGACCTCATCAAGGGCATGATCGTGCAGTCCGGCAATGACGCGACCATGGCACTGGCCGAGGGCGTGGGTGGCACGGCGGAGCGTTTTGTCCAGCTCATGAATGAACAGGCCAAGGCGCTCGGCATGAAAGGGACCAGTTACAAAAACCCGGAAGGTTTGACCGAAGCAGGCCATCTGACCACCGCGCGCGATTTGAGCCTGCTGGCAACCCGCCTGATCCATGATTTCCCGGAGTACATCGCCTACTACGCCATCAAGAAATACCACTACGCGGGGACCCCCGCCACGAACGACACCAACCGCAACCTTCTGCTGTTTCGCGACCCCACGGTTGACGGCCTGAAAACCGGCCACACTGACGCCGCAGGTTATTGCCTGATCGCCACCGCCAAGCGCGATTTCGCCAGCCTGGGCAGTGCCGCAGCCTTGCCAGGCGGCGTCTTGGCGCCAAGCGCGGGCGCTAGTGCCCCGGCGGCGACGGCGACACTGGCAACTACGGGCAGTCGGCGCCTGTTGTCCATTGTGCTCGGAGCCTCCAGCGAAAACGCCCGCGCCAATGAGTCGCAAAAGTTGCTCAATTGGGGCTACACCGCGTTCGAAGCGGTCAAACTGTTTGATGGGAACCAGGCGGTGGTAACACCAGCAGTCTGGAAGGGCAAACAAGGCACTATAAAAATCGGGCGACCACAGCCCATCATCGTTACAGTCGCGGCTGGCAGCGCTGCAAAACTTAAAACCCAGGTGGTCCGAGCAGACCCGCTGGTCGCACCGTTTGCCAAAAATCAGGTGGTTGGAACGCTGAAGATCATATTGAGTGAACAAATTATTGCCGAAGTGCCGTTGGTGGCGCTGGAAGCAGTCGAGCAGGCTGGTGTGATTGGCCGGGCTTGGGATTCGATCCGCCTGTGGATCAAATAGGCAGCTGAACGGCCTGGAGGTGCCTGGGCAACCTTCCAAATAGTTGAACGCAAGGCAGACTTCCCGAAGCCTTCTGCCTTGCGTGTGCCTGGCAAATGCGCTTCTTGCAACTTCTGTGCGCAGAGGTTGACGGCAAGCCAAACACAACATATAATCATCGGCTCTGCCCAAATTTCGAAAGAAATTAAGGTGAGAGTTTATTAACTGTCTTTCACTTAAGTCCCGATAAGGGGTCGTGCTGACCAATTGAAGTTGGCGCGGTGGAAGTTACGAAAGAAAACAATGAGTCAAAGCAATCGCTTAGGGTTGCTGGGGCGCAAGGTTGGCATGATGCGTTTGTTCACCGACGAAGGGGATGCAATCCCTGTCACGGTGGTCGACGTGTCCAACAACCGCGTGACCCAGGTGAAAACCCAAGAGAACGACGGCTACGTGGCCTTGCAGGTCACGTTTGGCGCACGGCGTGCATCGCGTGTTACCAAGCCGGCGGCTGGCCACCTTGCGAAAGCAGGCGTTGAAGCCGGTGAAATTATCCAAGAATTCCGCCTCACGACTGAAGCCGCAGCGCAATATGCAGCAGGCGCTGTTGTGCCAGCGGGCGCAGTGTTCGCCGTCGGCCAGAAGGTTGACGTGCAAGGCACCTCGATTGGTAAAGGCTTTGCCGGCACAATCAAGCGCCACAAAATGAGCTCGCAACGCGCGTCGCACGGCAACAGCCGCTCGCACAATGTGCCCGGCTCCATTGGCATGGCTCAGGACCCAGGTCGCGTTTTCCCAGGCAAACGCATGACCGGTCACTTGGGTGACGTGACCAAAACCACGCAAAATCTCGATGTGATCCGCATTGACGACGCACGCGGGCTGATGATGATCCGTGGTGCCATCCCTGGTTCAGCAGGCGGTTTTGTGACGGTTCGCCATGCGATCAAGGTCAAGGCCGTGAACGAATCAACCGCAAAAGGAGCGAACTGATGCAAGTCGAACTCCTGAACGACCAAGGCCAGGCGACGTCGAAATTTGACGTGCCGGAAACCGTATTTGGGCGTGCTTACAACGAAGACCTGGTGCACCAGGTGGTGGTGGCTTTCCAGGCCAACGCGCGTCAGGGCACCCGTGCCCAGAAAGACCGCGAACAGGTCAAGCACTCCACCAAGAAGCCATTCAAGCAAAAGGGAACGGGCCGCGCCCGCGCCGGTATGACGTCTTCGCCCCTGTGGCGCGGCGGCGGCCGGATTTTCCCGAACATGCCGGATGAAAACTTCTCGCACAAAATCAACAAGAAGATGTACCGCGCCGGCATGGCGTCGATCTTCTCGCAGTTGGCGCGTGAAGGCCGTTTGGCTGTGGTCGACTCCATCACCGTGGACTCACCCAAAACCAAACCGCTGGCGGCCAAATTCAAGGCCATGAATCTGGAATCCGTGCTGGTGATTGCCGATGAAATCGACGAAAACCTGTACCTGGC
>JANMCB010000515.1:0-9696 GCA_031360805.1 Rhodoferax sp. | reverse complement strand
TTTCAGATCGTGCAGCCCTTCGCCGCCCAGACGGTGCGTGAAAACATTGCCGTTGGTGCGCATTTGCATGAGCCGCGCCGCGCGGCGGCCCTGGCTGCGGCTGATGTTGTCGCTGCGCGGGTAGGTCTGACCGCCCAGCTCGACAAACCTGCTGCCGACCTGACCGTGGCAGGGCGCAAGCGGCTCGAACTGGCGCGCGCCCTGGCCACAAAACCAAAGCTGCTTTTGCTGGACGAGGTGCTGGCTGGCCTGAATCCACAGGGAATCGCAGACATGATTCCGGTGGTTAGGGGAATTGCGCAATCTGGCGTGACGGTGTTGATGATTGAACACGTGATGCAGGCCGTGATGAACCTGGCAGAGCACGTCTGGGTGCTGGCGCAGGGGCAATTGATTGCAGAAGGCCCGCCTGCAGACATCACTTCCAGCGATGTCGTGATTGAAGCCTATTTGGGCCACGGCACCGCCGCGCGGTTGCGCTCGGCCAGCTTGAGCAGATCCAGCGCATGAAACCCCTTCTGGAAATACGCAGTCTGCGCGGCGGCTACGGCAGCGTTGAAGTCTTGCGCGGCGTGGACCTGGCGGTGAATGACGGTGAGATCGTTGCGCTGCTGGGCAGCAATGGCGCGGGCAAGTCCACGCTCAATAACGTCCTGTGCGGCATCTACCCGGCGTGGGCGGGTTCGGCAAGGTTTGACAGCGCGGATATTACCGGTGCGCACTACCGGGACGTCGTCGAGCTCGGTTTGATCCAGGTCCCCGAAGGCCGCAGGGTGTTTCCCAATTTGACGGTTCTGGAGAATCTGGAGCTGGGTTCGTTCACGCGGGCGCGCCAGCGCCGCGCGGTCAACCTGTCCAGGGTGTATGAGATTTTTCCACGCCTTAAAGAGCGTGTGGTGCAACTTGCAGGCACTTTGAGTGGCGGCGAACAGCAAATGCTGGCCATTGGGCGTGGCTTGATGGCAGAACCGCGCCTTCTCATTCTTGATGAGCCATCGCTTGGCCTGTCGCCCTTGCTGGTCGAGGAAATGTTCAGCCTGATCCGGCGCCTGAATGGCGAGGGTCTTTCGATCCTGCTGGTCGAGCAGAATGTGGCGCAGTCGCTGGAAATCGCCAGCCGTGCTTACGTGCTGGAGAACGGCAGCGTGCGCTTTTCGGGCAGCAGCGCCGAACTGCTGCACAGCGATGAGCTGCGTCGCGCCTATCTGGGGGTCTAGTCTTGCCCAAAGTAGATACTCCGCCCCAATCGCTGGCACAAAAGCTGGTGGCCCGCGCAGCCGGCCGTGACGCGGTCACCGTCGGCGACATCGTTACCTGCAAGGTTGACCTTGCGATGTTTCATGACTCCTCGGGTCCTCGCCGTTTGAAGCCGATGCTCGAGGAATTGGGCGCCCACATCTGGGACAAGTCAAAGGTCGTGCTGGTGATGGACCATTACGTACCGGAGCGTGACGACGCAGCCCGCAAGATTGTGCGCATTGCGCGCGATTGGGCGGCTGAACAGCAGCTTCCCCATGTCTACGACAGTCAGGGCATCTGCCATGTTGTGGTGCCGCAGCACGGGCACATTCAGCCCGGCATGTTTTGCGTGGGTGGCGATTCGCATTCGCCCACGGGCGGCGCATTTGGGGCCTACATGTTTGGCATTGGCAGCACCGAGATGCTCGGCGTGATGGTCACGGGCGAGATCTGGCTTCGTGTGCCTGCGACCATCGCCATGAACTGGACTGGCCGGCTGTCATCAGGCGTCTGCGCCAAAGACATGATGCTGTCGATGATTGCGCGATTTGGCATGAACGGTGCCAATTACCAGGCGGTTGAATTCATGGGTAGCACGGTGCAGGCGCTGTCCATGCAGGAGCGCATGACGCTTTGCAACATGAGCGCAGAACTCGGCGCGCAAACCGGTCTGGTCGCGGCCGATGCGGCTACCCGTGCTTGGTTAAATGAGTTGGAAGTCTCGCGTCAATCCGTCGATCCCAAAAACTGTTTCACCTCGGACTCCGGCAGTTTTGCAGTGCAGCATGACTTTGACGCAACGCAACTTGCTCCGCAACTGGCAGCGCCGCACAGCCCATCCTTGGGCGTTCCCATATCAGCACATGCTGCAACCCGGATAGATGTCGCCTATATCGGCGCCTGCACAGGCGCCAAACTGGAAGACCTGCGTTTCGCAGCCCAGGTGCTCAAAGGGCGCAGGGTTGCCATTGGCGTTCAGCTGCTGGTGGCACCCGCCAGCTTGAAGGACCGTGCGGTGGCCGAGGCGGAAGGCACCATGCAAATTCTGCTGGATGCCGGCGCGACTGTGCTTCCAAGCACGTGTGGCGCCTGTGCAGGTTATGGCGACAGTTTTGCCGAAGGCCAAACCGTTGTCTCCAGCACGGCACGCAACTTCAAGGGCCGCATGGGGCCTGCCAGCACCCAGGTGTTTTTGGGTTCGGCCTACACCGTGGCGGCCTCTGCGCTTCGGGGAGTGATCACCGATCCACGCGAGGTCCTGGCATGACAGCCGAACCGGTTTGGCGCAAGGTGTGGCATCTGGGTGACGACATCGATACCGATGCGCTTGCACCGGGTGGGTACATGCAACTAGGCGTTGAGGGCATCGCCCGGCATTGTCTGGAAACCGTGGAACCCCGTTTTGCAGCCGAGGTGAGAGCAGGCGACCTGATCGTCTCAGGGCGCAACTTTGGCATTGGTTCCTCACGTGAGCAGGCGGCCGCTGCTTTGGTGCATCTTGGCATTCATGCGGTGGTTGCCCCCAGTTACGGGGGGCTGTTTTTTCGCAATTCCTTTAACCTTGGCCTGGTACTGTTGACGTGCCCGGATGACGACCCACAAATTCAGCTGTTGCGCAAGCAGCAGCGTCTGGCAGTGTCCGACATCGATTTGACCCTGGAGCTGGTCAGTGGCGAGCGAATCGCCTGCGCGCCGATTCCCGACTTCCTGCTGGCAATGGCGCGCGCAGGAGGCTTGATGGCGAGCCTCAAACGCACGCAGCAACCCACACGCCATATCCTTCCCTGAAACCTTTTTCGACCTTTACCTGAGAGGCATCCATGGCTCATCCCGAATTTGACCTGATCATCAAGAATGTACGTGTTGTGCGACCCCATGGCAATGTGGTGCACACCAGCGATATCGCCATCAAGAATGGCAAGTTTGCCAAGGTGGCACCTGGCATTGACGTGACCCGTAGCAAGGCGGTTCACGATGGCCGGGGCCAACTGGCTTTTCCGGGTGTGGTGGACGCCCACATGCACAGCGGCATTTATTCGCCGCTGGAAGAGGATGCCGTGAGCGAAAGCAAGGCTGCTGCCATGGGCGGCGTGACCAGCAGCCTGAACTACTTTCGCACCGGCCAGTATTACCTCAACAAGGGCGGGCCGTATAAAAAGTTTTACCCTGAAGTGCTGAAACTTGCCAAAGGGCGTTTTCATGTGGACTACGGTTTTCATCTGGCGCCCATGGATGGCACGCACATCAAGGAGATTCCCGAGTTGATCGAAAAGTTTGGTGTGTCCAGCTTCAAGATATTCATGTTTTACGGCTCGCACGGTTTGCATGGCGCGTCCAACACGCAAAAAGAGTTTTTGATGATTGGTGAGGACGAGCGCTACGACTACGCGCACTTTGAATTCATCATGCGTGGCATTCAGGCGGCGCGTGAGAAGTTTCCAGAGAGGGCGCGTCAGATATCACTGTCGCTGCATTGCGAAACGGCCGAGGTCATGACCGCGTACACCAAAATCATTGAAGGCGACAAGTCAAAAAATGCGCTCAAAGGGCTGGCGGCCTATAGCGCATCGCGCCCACAGCATTCCGAGGGTCTCGCGGTTTTCATCGCCAGCTACCTGGCCCATGAAACCGCGCTGCCCAACATCAATTTGTTGCACCTGTCCTCACGCAAGGCGGTGCAGGCGGCAATGATGATGGCAGACGTGTTTCCGCACATTGACTTCAAGCGTGAAGTCACCATTGGCCACTTGATGCTTGACATCAACTCCAAAGCTGCCGAGCTGGCCAAGGTCAACCCACCCATTCGCCCGCGTGAGGACGTCGAGTTTCTGTGGGAAGCACTCCTGGCGGGAGAGCTGGATTGGGTGGTCAGCGATCACGCCTGTTGCCGGCATGAGATGAAGCTGCCCCCGCAGTACGGCGGTAACTACCTGGGCAAAATCTGGATGGCCAAAAGCGGCTTTGGGGGCACCGAGTATTTGCTGCCCGCGCTGGTAAGCGAAGGTACGCGCCGAGGCATGGGCTACAACCACATGGCGCGCGTCACAAGCTGGAATCCGGCGCAGCGTTACGGGTTGAACCGCAAGGGTGACATTGATGTCGGTTTTGACGCCGACCTTGCCCTGGTGGATTCTGCCAAAACCTGGACGATTCGCGCCAAAAACTCGCCGTCAACCCAGGGCTATACGCCCTTTGAAGGGCTGGAGATGTCAGCCAGGGTCGAGGCAACTTTTTTGCGTGGGCAGTTGATTTACAACGATGGCGAGGTGATTGGCAAACCACGTGGAGAGTACCTGTTTCGCCCCACCGCCTGAGACCCCATGACCTCGCGCATTCTCCACGCGCCGCTGCCAGTGGGCTCGCCGCATGTGCAAGTAGCAATTGTGGGCGCCGGTGCCTGCGGTTTGACCGCCGCGCTCATGCTGAAGGACGCAGGCGTTGATTGTGTGGTGCTGGAGCGCGATGCCACACCAAGTGGTTCGACCGCGCTGTCCTCGGGTTTCATTCCGGCGGCGGCAACCCTGGCGCAAAAGGCGCAGCGCATTGAGGACAACGCTTTGCGTTTCGCTGCCGACATAGAGGCCAAAGCCCACGGCAATGCGGCGACGCATTTGGTGACAGCCTATGCAACGGCAAGTGGCGCTGCCCTGGACGCCTTGCAAACCCGCCACGCAATCGAGTTTGAGGTGCTCGACAGCTTCTTGTACCCTGGCCATAGCATCTGCCGAATGCATTGTGTGCCTGAAAAAACGGGCGCAGCGTTGATGGCGCGCTTGCTGCGGGCGGCAGCCAAGACTGACGTGCCCATCGTCACCCACGCCCTGGTGCAGTCGCTGTACCAGGACAGCACCGGGCGCATCACGGGCCTGAACTATGTGCGGCCGGACGGTCACGTAGACCACTTGGGTTGCGACGTAATACTGCTGGCGTGCAATGGCTTTGGCGGCAATGCTGCCATGGTCAACGAACTGCTGCCCGACATGCGCGGTGCCCTCTTTGCCGGTCATAGGGGGAATGACGGCAGCGCAATTGAGTGGGGCAGGGGCTTGGGCGCCCGACTGGCAGACCTGGGTGGCTATCAAGGTCACGGCTCGTGGGCGGTCCCGTATGGCGCGCTGATCTCGTGGGCGGTGATGATGGAGGGCGGCATCCAGGTCAATACCCTGGGCAAGCGATTTCATGATGAATCGCAGGGCTACTCCGAGGCTGCAGTGAACGTGCTGGCACAGCCCGGCGGCGTGGCGTGGAATGTGTTTGACGACGCGATCCTGACGCTGGCACGCGGCTTTCCGGATTTCTGCGAGGCGCAGGATGCCGGTGCTGTCAAAACCTGCGCGGATGTTGCAGCGCTCTCGGCATTGATTGGGTGTCCTGCGACCACCCTGCAAGGCGCGTTGAACGAAACCGCGATGGTGCCAGGCACACCCGCCAACGCCACAGGCCGCGTGTTCAAACGCGAACTGCGACCACCCTTCCATGCCGTCAAGGTAACCGGCGCGCTGTTTCACACCCAGGGCGGGTTGGACATTGATGCCCAGTGCCGCGTGCTGCGTGACGATGGTGCGCCTCATCCAAACTTGCTCGCAGCGGGCGGTGCGGCGCGTGGCGTTTCGGGCGACGCTGTGTGGGGTTACCTGTCGGGCAACGGGCTGTTAAGCGCGGTCGCAGGTGGCTACATCGCCGCGCAAACAGCGACAGAACTCATTCATGGAAGGAGTGTGGCATGACAGAATCGCCAACCTTGAAGCAGCGGCTGGCCGAAGAGAGAATTCTGCTCGCGCCTGGTGTTTACGATGCCTTGAGCGCGCTGATTGCCGAGCAGGCCGGGTTCGAGGCCTTGTACCTGTCTGGCGCCTCCATCGCCTACACGCGCCTGGGCCGCTCTGACGTGGGCCTGACCACCTACACCGAAGTCGCCGACACCCTGGCCCGCATCACCGAGAGGGTGAGCCTACCTGTGATTGTTGATGGCGACACCGGCTTTGGCAACGCGCTGAACGTCATGCGCACCGTGAAAGGTTTTGAGCGCGCGGGGGCAGCCATGATCCAGCTGGAGGACCAGACTTTCCCCAAACGCTGCGGCCATCTGGATGGCAAAACCGTGGTGCCAGTCGGCGAGATGACCGGCAAGCTCAAGGCAGCGCTGGACGCCCGCCAGTCTGACAGCACACTGATCCTCGCGCGCACCGATGCCGTCGCAGTAGAGGGGCTTGAGGCGGCGCTCGAGCGCGCCGAAGCCTATCTGGCTTGCGGCGTTGACGCGCTGTTCATTGAAGCGGTGCGAAACCCTGCGCAGATGAGCGGCGTCTGCCAGCGGTTTGCAGGGCGCGCCCCGCTGCTGGCCAACATGGTTGAAGGCGGCAAAACGCCCATTCAAAGCGCCACTGAGCTGCAAGCCTGTGGCTTTCGAATCGCCATCTTTCCGGGTGGCACCGCGCGGGCCGTGGCGCACACCTTGCAAGGCTACTATGCGAGCCTGCAGCAACAGGCCACAACCTTGCCATGGAAAGAAAAGATGCTTGATTTTGACGGACTGAACGATGTCATTGGCACTAGCGCGTTGCTGGATAGCGCCAGACGCTACGATTAGTCAGTCGTCTTGTCAAAATTGTTGCTATATTAAAAGTAGCAAACTATTTATATAATACGAGGGCTAGAGGCAAATATCATCTGCTTTCCGGCGAAAACCCGTAGCTTTTAGCTCTAATATACCCAATATGGGTATATTTTGATCCAAAAAAGGCAATTGTTTTTATGGAGGCCGCTGTGGCAAGCTGGAGGCAGCACCCCGGGTGCCTGAAATGTGGCGAGGCTGCCGCGGCCTTCGTATCGGGGGGGAAGACTCCAAAACAAAAGCCGTGATGAATCGCCAGGGCGACCCATCACGGCTTGGAAGTTGGTCAGCTATTGCCGGTTTGGCGGGGACGCGTAAGCGCCGTTTTAGCGCCCGTAAACCTTGCCAAACAGCTCCCATCCCTTGCCATTGAACTTCTGCATTTGTTCGCGTTCGATAGGGAAGAAGTCATCCGGTCCGGTCTTGATGTTCACGCCGGGCAGCAGCATGGGCAGTGTCAGATCCAGGCTGGCGGCCTGCTTCATGACGTTGGCGCGGGTCAGGTCGTCGCCTGCCTGCTTGAGCACCTGCACCATCAGTTGCGCCACGGTGTAGCCATAGACGTTGAAGTTGTCGTTCATGGCGCCAGTCGGGTGGTATTTCTTCATGTACGCAACCCAATCGTCCCACTCTTTGCCCTTCTGGAATTGCGGGTCAGTCGGGTCTTTGATGTAACCCGCGGTGAAGATGCCCACCGACGCTTCCAGGCCAGCGGGAGTTAGCACCGAGCCGACCGAGCTTGACACGCTGTTCAGGTAGTGGACTGGCTTCCAGCCCAGTTCAGCCGCTTTCTTGATTGCCTGCGCCGCAAATTTTGGCGTGGTGATGTTGAAGAAAGTGTCAGCCCCGCTGGCCTTCAACGACACCATCTGGCTGTCCACCGTGGGGTCGGTCACCTCGTAGGTCAGCTTGGAGACGATCATCGTCTTGGCCTTGTCGCCCAGCCCGTCTTCAAAGCCCTTGAGGTAGTCTTTGCCGTAGTCGTCGTTCTGGTAAAGAATCGCGACTTTTGCATTGGGCTTGGTCTCCATCAAGTGCGCTGCAAACACCTTGGATTCGGACTGGTAGTTCGGCTGGTAGCCCATCGTCCAGGGGAAGTTTTTCGGGTCACCCCACTTGGTCGCACCGGTGGCCACAAACAGATGCGGCACTTTTTTGTCGTTCATGTACTTGTGGATGGCCGAGTTCGGCGGCGTGCCGAGCGGCTGGAAAATCAGCAGAACTTCTTCCTGCTCCACCAGTTTGCGTGCCTGCTCAACGGTTTTGGCTGGGTTGTAGCCGTCGTCCAGCGAGATGAACTTGACCTTGCGGCCATTGATGCCGCCTTCGGCATTGACTTTGTCGAAGTACGCGCCAATTGACTTGCCAATCGCGGCGTAAGCCGATGCGGGGCCCGAGTAAGGGTTGATATGGCCCAGCTTGATTTCCTTGTCGTCCGCGCCGACATCGTATTTCTTCTGCGCCATCGCGCTGCTGGCGATCAGCGCCGCACTGGCGATGACCAAGGGCAATAAATGGAATTTCATGGTTTCAGGTCTCCTTCAAAGTGGATGAAAAAATGACACAACACGACTTTCAACTTCTTGATACTGACGTTGATTCAACGAACTTGCAAGCCAACGGACGCTGGTACTTACCCGCAAACTCAGCCGGCTGACTTGGCTTTCACCCAACGCCAAAGCCGCTGCAAGCCACCCATGACACCGGTGGGCATCAAATACATCAGGCCAATCAGCAGTACGCCGTAAATCGCAGCGGGCGCGGACTTCGACAGTTCGTCGGCAATATTGGGCACATACTGGATGAACATCGCGCCAAAGATCGCACCCGGAATTGACGCCAGGCCACCCACCACCACGCCCACCAGCAAAAAGATCGACAGGTTGACGGTGAAGCTGTCAGGCGACACATAGGCCACCACCACCGCCGCCATCGCGCCGGCCACGCCGCAGTACGCGGCAGACACGCCGAAGGTGATTGACTTGAACACCGGCAGATTGATGCCCATCGCGGTGGCCGCAATCGGGTGATCCCGCACGGCAATCAGCGCGCGGCCTACGCGGCCGTGCAGCAGGTTGTACGCCAGGATGAACATCAGCACGGTGACGGCCAGCGAGAAGAAGTACAACCAGCGATCCGGGCTTAACGGTTGGCCAAACAGGCTGAACTCAAACGGTGGGGCAGGTTTGGACAGCACAATGCCCTGCACGCCGCCCGTCCAGCCCTCGATTTTTTTGTATTTGAGCAATTGCGGCACCGCCAGCGCCAACGCGAACGTGGCCAGCGCGAGGTAGTGCCCGGCCAGGCGCAACGCCGGGAAGCCCATCAAATAGCCAAACACAAAACACACCACGCCTGCAATGGGCAACGTGGCCCAGTAGGGTGCGCCCATCTTGTCCATCATGATCGCGGCCGTGTACGCGCCAAAGGCGTAAAACGCGCCGTGGCCGAGTGAAATCTGGCCGTTGAAGCCGGTCAAAATGTTCAAACCTAAAATCGCGATAGCGTAGACCAGCACCAGGTTGAACTGAAACACGCGGTAATTTTTGAACAGAAAGGGCAGGATGATGAGCCCGACGGCCAACAACGCCAGCCCGATCCACTTGCCCTTGCTTGAAGCTGATGCCGAACCTGACGCGGTAGTTGAGTTCATACGCGTGTCACCACAGTTTTGCCAAACAGGCCATCGGGTTTGAGCGTCAGCGTCGCGACAATCAGCACCAGCGCCACGGTGAGCTTCAGCTCGGTGCCAATCACGTAGGCACCCAGCAGGTTTTCCAGAACACCGACCACCAGACCGCCAAACACGGCGCCCCATGGGTTGTCAATGCCGCCCAACAGCG
>JANMCB010000510.1:0-2324 GCA_031360805.1 Rhodoferax sp. | reverse complement strand
CAACACCATCCACATGACCACGGATCGCCACACCAGACCGACAATGCTGCGTAAGTGCCCCAGCTCGGGCTCCTGCGCGTCGCTGGCAGGAACGGCGCCCTCAGCATAAGTCTCCGGCGCCTTGACCCAAGAGCTACCCAGCCGCACATTGATGGCGCCCGAGGTAGCCGCCAGAATCACGCCGGAGTTAGTGACGAATTCGCCTTGCGCGTAATTGCGCCAGGCGTCAATGGCATCCTCAAAACTGCCCACTACGGCGAAACCCAGCGCCGTAATCCGTGCGGGCAGCCAGTCAATGATGGCCCAGGCGCGGGTTGCAACGTCCTGCAGCGCGGTGCTGACCGGCTGCAAATGCGCCTTGCTGCGGTGCTTCCAATAGCGCGCTACAAACTCGCTCAGGCGGTACAGCACGGCACCTGCCGGCCCAAGGCCCAAAGCTGCCAGCACCGAAAACCAGCCCAGCACGCCAAACACGTGCCAGTGCGCGGCCAGCACTGAATGCTCAATGACGTGGCGCACGATTTCACTGCGCGGCAGCTCGCTGGCATCGATTTGCCGCCATTGCGCCAGCCGCTCGCGTGCCTGGGCCTCGTCGCCCGCGTCCAGAGCGTCGCGAATACCCGTGAAATGGTGGCTGAACTGCCTGAAACCGAGGGTTGCGTAAAGCACAGCAATGCTCCAAAGCACAGCAACTGGCCACCCAACGGCAAGCATCAGAGCCCAATGGATTGACACCGCGATCAAGGTAGGCACCCCAACCGCAAAACCCCAAGCCAGCCAGGCGTGATGCACGCGGCCTGCATCAAAATTCTTGCTGCTCCAGCGCACCCAGGCGCGAAGGGCTGCATGCACAGGGTTGCCCGGCTTGAGCGGGCGCGCCTGCTCCAGCAGCAGGGCAATCAGAATGGCAGAAAAGCTCATGGGCCCATCATAGCGGGGCGCCACGCCACCGTTCAAAGCGGGCTGGGTGAAATCAGGCGACCAGAAAGCGGTAAAAATTTCGCAGCATGCCAGCCGTAGCACCCCAGATGAAGCGCTGGGCATCCTGGTCCTGGTAAGGCATGGAAAACCATTCGCGGCGCATCCCGTCGGCTTCAAAAACGTGGCGCTGGTGGTTGGACGGATTCATGAGAAATTGAAGCGGCACCTCAAACACATCCGCCACTTCGTGGTGATTGGGCGTGATGGTGAAATCGGGTCGCACCAAGGCCACTACAGGCGTGATGATGAACGAGCTGCCAGTCAGATAGTCGGACAGGTTGCCCAGCACCTGCACAAACGCAGGGTCCAGACCGACCTCCTCCTGGGCCTCCCGCAGTGCGGTTGCGGCAGCATCGACGTCGTCCGCATCGGCCTTGCCGCCCGGAAACGCAATTTGCCCCGAATGGGTCGACAGGTGGGCGGTGCGCTGGGTCAACAGCACCATCGGCTGCGCACGCATGACGATTGGCACCAGCACCGATGCGTGGAGTGTCGGGCGATCTGCATACTTCATTTCGGTCAACAATTCGGGCGTCCAGACGGGTGGGCTCAGGAACCGCTGGCGCAGGGCATCGGGGAGCAGCTGATTCGCTGGAACTGCCGGCAAATGCAAGTCAACGCCGGCGACCGCGACCTTGCGTGGGTCGAAATTTGGCAATTTCGAAAGCGGCACGAACGGTTTGGCAGCGCCTGCTGGCTGACTGGACTGGGCGGCAGGCAAAGTCATCAAGGCTCGGGATCAAACTGCAATTGGGGCGGTGCGAAAAGGTAAAAAGCCGCTACACGTCAACGTTGCAGCGGCTTTCACGGCAGGAAAAGACGAGTGCAGCAGTCTTATGCAGCGGTCTTCTTGGCCGGCAGCTTTTCCTTGATACGTGCCGACTTTCCGCTGCGGTCGCGCAGGTAGTACAGCTTGGCGCGGCGGACATCGCCACGGCGCTTGACTTCAATGCCGGCGATCAGCGGGCTGTAGGTCTGGAAGGTACGCTCGACGCCTTCACCGCTGGAAATCTTGCGAACGATGAAGCCGCTGTTGAGGCCGCGATTGCGTTTGGCAATCACGACGCCTTCGTAGGCCTGAACCCGCTTGCGGGTGCCCTCAACCACGTTGACGCTCACGATAACGGTATCGCCAGGCGCAAAGTCGGGGATTGTCTTGCCAAGGCGAGCAATTTCTTCTTGCTCAAGTGTTTGAATCAGATTCATGATTTTCCAATGTGATCTTGCGCGCGCCAGAATCGGAATGATTCAAAGGGCTTTTGGTGCCAAATTCACAGAAAAAGACTTGAAGTCAGTTCTGTCAATGGTTTAAAAGCGGCCGGGTAGAGGATCGGTTAGCCTTC
>JANMCB010000450.1:0-6445 GCA_031360805.1 Rhodoferax sp. | reverse complement strand
GCTTCCAGGCTGGTCTCACGCGGGTGTTCGTCTTTGTTGACGACAACCGCGTCACCCTTCTTTTGCGCGATGGTGACGGGCGTAATCTCTGCGTCAAAAAAGCCGGATTTCTGTGCAGCGACGGCTTTGAGTTGCGAGGCCAGCGCCATCTTGTCCTGGTCTTCGCGGCTGATCTTGTAGTCGGCGGCCACGTTTTCTGCCGTTTCGGGCATGGCGTCCACACCGTATTTTTCTTTCATCAGCTTGTTGACAAAACGCCAGCCGATGGTGGTGTCAAAAATCTGCGCGCTGCGGCTGAAGGCGCTCTCGGCCTTGGCCATGACAAAAGGCGCGCGGCTCATGCTCTCTACGCCGCCGGCGATCATCATTGTGGCTTCCCCAGCCTTGATGGCGCGCGCTGCCGTCCCGATAGCGTCCATGCCCGAACCGCACAGGCGGTTGATGGTGGCGCCAGGCGTTTCAAGCGGCAGCCCGGCCAACAGGCTGGCCATGCGCGCCACGTTGCGGTTGTCTTCGCCGGCCTGATTCACACAGCCATAGATGACGTCGGTCACCGCCAGCCAGTCGACATTGGGATTGCGCGCCATCAGCGCCTTGAGCGGGATGGCGCCGAGGTCGTCGGTGCGCACGCTGGAGAGCGCGCCACCGTAGCGGCCGAATGGGGTGCGGATGGCGTCGCAAATGAAGGCTTGATGCTGGGACATGGCGTTTTTCTCGTGGAGAGTTAGGGGGTGACAGGCAAGCCAATGAGCTTTTCAAGTTCTAGGTGCGTCAGGCCGTCGACTTTGTCGATCAACTTGAGGCCGTCGGCAGAGCATTCCAAAGTGGCCAGTTCGGAATAGATGCGTTTCACACAGCCAATGCCAGTGAGCGGGTAGCTACAGGCTTGAACGACTTTGCTTTCACCCTTTTTGGTGAGCAGGTCCATCATGACCCAGGTTTGTTTGGCACCAATCGCCAAATCCATGGCGCCGCCGACAGCGGGGATGGAACCTGCTTCGCCCGTGCTCCAGTTGGCCAGGTCGCCCGTGGCGGACACTTGAAACGCACCCAGCACGCAAATGTCAAGGTGCCCGCCGCGCATCATGGCGAAGCTGTCGGCATGGTGGAAAAACGCGCCGCCCTTTTGCAGGGTGACGGGTTGTTTGCCGGCGTTGATGAGGTCGTAGTCCTCCAGCCCCGCAGCCGGTGCCGGGCCCATGCCCAAAATGCCGTTTTCGCTGTGCAGCAGAACCTCAAGCCCAAGCGCGATATGGTTGGCCACCAAAGTGGGCATGCCAATGCCCAAATTCACGGTGGCACCCTCCGGTATGTCTTGTGCAACACGTCGTGCCAGCTCGTCTTTGCTGCGTTTTTGATAAGTACTCATACCGCAGCTCCCGCAGTTTCGGCCTTAAAGCCACCAGCTTGTGTGGCCACCCTTGCAATTTTTACCACCTGTTGGACGAAGATGCCCGGGGTGACGATGTGCTCTGGCTCCAGGCCACCCAATTCACTGATTTCATAGACCGTCGCGACTGTTTTTTGGGCGGCGGTGGCCATGACCGGGCCAAAGTTACGTGCAGCTTTGCGGTACATCAGGTTGCCCCATCGGTCGCCGCGTTCAGCTTTGATCAACGCCACGTCGCCATAGATGGGGTATTCGAGCACGTAATGGCGACCTTCGATTTCACGCGTCTCCTTCAGGCTGCCATCCTGATTGCGGGCAAGGTCGGTGCCGTAGCCCGTGGGCGTGAAAAAAGCCCCTATGCCTGCACCGGCGGCCCGAATGCGTTCTGCCAGGTTGCCCTGCGGCACGAGTTCCAGTTCCAGCTTGCCGCTGCGGTACAACGCGTCAAAAACATACGAGTCAGCCTGGCGCGGAAAGCTGCAAATGATTTTGCGCACGCGGCCCGCCTTGAGCAATGCGGCCAGCCCCGAGTCGCCATTGCCGGCATTGTTGTTGACGACGGTAAGGTCCTTGGCGCCCTGGGCTATCAAGCCGTCAATCAGCTCATCGGGAATGCCTGCAGTGCCGAAACCGCCAATCAGCACGGTGGCGCCGTCCTTTGTGTCGGCCAGCGCATCTGCCACGCTTGCGGCTATCTTGTTGATCATGGTGTGGGTTTTGAAATGACTGATTGTGTGAAGTGCAATGTTATCGCGCCATGGCGACGTGCAAAACAACCGCTGCGGCGACAATCTGCCCATGCTGTTTCAACCCTCCCAGGCCGACGTTCGCCGATTTTTTTGCGCGGTTTACGCCAAGGCCCGCGCCGGCCAGCCGCTGGAGGCCATTGAAACCATCGCCAGCCTGTGGATTGATGAACACCCGGAATACCACGCAGAGCTGGCCGATATTGACGCCGCGTTGCTCACTATGGCCCAGAGTGACCCGGCCAAAACCAGCGGTTTTTTGCATCTGTCGATGCATTTGACCATCAGCGAGCAATGCAGCATTGACCAGCCGCGCGGGATTCGCCAGGCGGTGGAGCTGCTGACTGCGCGGCTCGATTCTTTGCACGATGCCCATCATGCGGCGATGGAATGCCTGGGCACCATGGTCTGGGAGAGCCAGCGTGCCGGCCAACCCCCCGATGGCGATGCGTATGTGGCCTGCGTGCAGCGTCGCGCGACACGTGACACCTGATTAATACTATATTATAAATAGCAAACTATTTAATAAATACGAGGGCTAGGGCCGTATTTTATCGACTTTTTGGCATTTTTCCGCCTCAAAATGCAGAAAATTAACCTGTAGGTTAATTAATTCCAAGATCCGGGCAAAATTTGCAGCGCAAAAACAAGAAAGCCGCTGATCAAGCGGCTTTCAATGTGCTCAGAACACTGACGTGAAGTCAGCGAAATTTGGCTTGCGGCACCACTTTGAGGTCGCCCGGCAAAGCGCTCAGGTAAACAGCCAGTTCTTTCATCTCGGCATTCGTAAATTGCTTCGCAATGCCACCCATTACGCCGTTAGCGCGGCCGACCTGGGCATTGTTTTCCGTTTTGTAGGCTTTCAACGCAACAAAAAGGTAATCGGCATGCTGGCCTGCAATTTTGGGATAGGTCGGGTCAATGGGCGATGCAAAGTTGGCACCGTGGCACGACACGCACGCACCCTTTTTCAGCAGTGCCGCGGCCTTGTCAGAGCCACCAGCGGCTGGGCCAGCCACTGCAGCACCTGCGACGACGCCATGTTTTTCATAGTAGGCCGCCAGGTCCGCCATGTCCTGGTCAGTCAGGGATTCGGCAATGCCCCGCATGGTGGGGTGTTTGCGCTCACCTTTTTTGTACGCGTTCAAGGCAGAAACGATGTACTTGGCACCTTGACCGGAAATTTTGGGGACTTTGTAAATCTCCGGGAAACTGGCCTGGTACCCCACAATGCCGTGGCAGCCAATACACATGGCAATTTTGCGTTCACCGGCCTGCACGTCCCCTTTCACCTCACCCTTGGCATCTTGGGCATTGGCGGTAAAAGCCGTCACTAACGTGACAACCAGAGCGAACAGGGGCAACAGCAGTTTCTTCATTTTGCGCGGACAATCAAGCGGTGAGGGGTTCAAATCAACTGGTGGATTATATCTACCGCTGGAATCCCGAAATTGACTGCATTCCCGCTGATTCCTGAACCTGTGTACCTGATTGATTGCCGCTCGATTCGCAGGTCAACCTGGCATTGAATCTGAATCGCCCCTTTTTCTGACACCAAGCACCCAACATGAAATTTCAAGGCACCAAAAACTACGTTGCAACCCAGGACCTGATGTTGTCAGTGAATGCCGCGATCACGCTCAAGCGCCCGCTCTTGGTCAAGGGCGAGCCCGGTACTGGCAAGACCATGCTGGCCGAAGAGGTGGCCGAGGCGCTGAAAATGCCATTGCTGCAATGGCACATCAAGTCCACCACCAAAGCCCAGCAGGGCCTGTATGAGTATGACGCGGTCAGCCGTTTGCGCGATTCCCAATTGGGCGACGAAAAGGTTAAGGACATTCACAACTACATTGTCAAAGGCGTGTTGTGGGAAGCCTTTACCGCAGACGCGCCGGTGGCATTGCTGATTGACGAAATTGACAAGGCCGACATTGAATTCCCCAATGACCTGCTGCGCGAAATCGACCGCATGGAGTTCTACTGTTACGAAACACGCGAACTGGTGCGCGCCAAGCATCGCCCGCTGGTGTTCATCACGTCCAACAACGAAAAAGAGCTGCCCGACGCGTTTCTGCGCCGCTGCTTCTTCCACTACATCAAGTTCCCCGATGCCGACACAATGAAGCTGATCATTGACGTGCACTTTCCAGGCCTTAAAAAAGAGTTGCTGACAGCCGCCATGAAGACGTTTTACGACGTGCGAAATCTGCCGGGCTTGAAAAAGAAGCCCTCTACCAGCGAACTGCTGGACTGGCTCAAACTGCTGGTTGCCGAAGACATCCCCCTGGAAGCCCTGCAAAGCAAGGATGACAAAGTGGCCGTGCCGCCGTTGGTGGGGGCGTTGCTCAAAAACGAGCAAGACGTGACACTGTTTGAGAAACTGGTGTTCATGCAGCGCCACAATCGTTGAACTGCCTTTTGACTTCGCCACTGAACCCGCCCCAAAACCAATGAACCAACCCACCGCCAAGCAATTGTTATTTCAAGGACTTTGCGACGCCGCAGGTTTTTTAGGCGGCGCAGTCTTGGGCATGTGGCTGGGCAAAGCGTTGGGGTTTCCCGCTTTCGCCCCAGGATACAGCGCAGAGTCCATTTTTGGCATCGTTCTGGTTGTGGTGGGCGGCGGCTTGGGAGTGCAACTGGCAAGGCGTTGGTTTGCTGGCCGGATCAAGAATCAAAGGGACAGCCAAGACTACAAGGACGAGTGAAATGGCTTTTCTAGAACCCATCCATTTAGAAGCCCGCAGCATTCGGCTGGTGCCTTTGTCGCTGGAACACGAAGCCGGTCTGCGAGCCGCCGCCGCCGATGGCGAACTTTGGAACATCCGCGTGACCTCGGTGCCCGAGCCTGAGCAGACCCGCAAATACATTGAAGACGCATTGGCGATGCGTGAGGCCGGCAATCGATTCGCGTTTGCGGTCCTTGATGCCGCCAGTGGCACCGTGTTGGGCAGCAGCAGCTTCCACGACATTCTGCCGGCCGTGAAACGGTTGGAGATTGGCTACACCTGGTACGCCAAACGCTGCCAGCGAACCCACATCAACACGACCTGCAAGCTTCTGATGATGACGCATGCCTTTGAGGCGCTCAACTGCAACGTGGTGGGGTGGCGCACCGACAATTTCAACTTTGCATCCCAAGCCGCCATAGAGCGCCTGGGTGCCCGCAAAGATGGTGTGATCCGAGGCTATGCGCTGCGCCGCGACGGAACCATTCGCGACACCGTGATGTACAGCCTGCGCAGTGGCGAATGGCCAGAAGTCAAAGCGCAGTTGGTTCACCAGCTGGACAGGCCGCGCGGCTGACACCCGCCCCTTCAGGAGAAACACTTTGCTGATCGACTTTTTTTACACCCTGCGCTCGGCCAAGCTGCCGGTTTCGGTGAAGGAATACCTGACCCTGCTCGAAGCACTGCAAAAGGGCGTGGTGGGTCCCATGTCACCACAGTCCGAAGGTGACGAAAAACAAAGCGGCTACGCGGTTGACGATTTTTATTACCTGAGCCGCACCACGCTGGTCAAGGACGAAAAGCATTACGACAAGTTTGACCGCGCCTTCGCGTCCTACTTCAAGGGCGTTGAGATGGTTGCGGACTTCACGAAAGACATTCCGCTGGAGTGGCTTCGCAAGAACCTCGAACTTGAACTCTCTGCGGAAGAAAAAGCCAAGATTGAAAAAATGGGCTGGGACGAGTTGATGGAGACGCTCAAAAAACGCTTTGAAGAGCAGAAAGAGCGCCACGAAGGCGGCAGCAAAATGATTGGCACCGGTGGCACATCGCCTTTTGGCGCCTACGGCCAGAATCCACAGGGCATCCGCATTGGGCAGGACAAGAGCCGCAACAAGAGCGCTGTGAAGGTATGGGATCAGCGCGCTTACAAAGACTACGACGACACCCAGGAACTGGGAACCCGCAATATCAAGGTGGCGCTGCGCCGCCTGCGCAAGTTCGCCCGTGAGGGGCATGAAGAAGAGCTGGATCTGGACGAAACCATCAGCAAGACAGCCGCGAACGCTGGCTGGCTGGACATCAAGATGCGGCCCGAACGCCACAACAATGTCAAGGTGCTGCTGCTGATGGACGTGGGCGGCACCATGGACGAGCACATTGCGCGTGTCGAAGAAATGTTCTCGGCGACCAAGACTGAATTCAAGCACATGGAGTTCTATTACTTCCACAACTGCGTTTACGACTTCATGTGGAAGAACAACCGCCGCCGTTTCAGCGAAAAATTCGCCACCTGGGACATCATCCGCAAGTACAACAAGGATTACAAGCTGATCTTTATCGGTGACGCGACGATGAGT
>JANMCB010000418.1:0-3354 GCA_031360805.1 Rhodoferax sp. | reverse complement strand
GTTGCGCGCAGGCCGGGTACGGCACTCATCAAGGCCTGCTCCACGCTCGTGCGCAGGGCGGCAGCTCGCCCCAGCGACCAGCTGGCGGGCATGTGCATGTGCACATCCACAAACCGCCGCTGCCCTGCCTTGCGGGAATTCATGTGGTCGAAGCGGATGATGCTGACCTCGCCGCGCTGGTGTTCAAAGTCGTTGAGGGTTTCGCGGATCAGCGCGACCACGTCCGGTTCCAGCGCTTCGTCCATCAGGCCTTGACTCGAACGCCAGATCAGATGCCCGCCTTCCCGCAGGATGTTCAGCGCCACGCCAATCGCCACCACGGCGTCCAGCCACAGCCAGCCGGTCAGCATGACCAGGAAGATGCCCACCACGACGCCAACTGAGGTCCAGACATCGGTCACCAGATGCTTCGCATCGGCTTCCAGTGCGATCGAGCGGTGCTCCCGTGCGGCGCGAAACATCCACCAGGCCAGGGCGCCATTCAGTGCCGAGCTGACCACCGACAGCGTCAGCCCCCAGCCCAGTTGCTGCAGAGGCTGCGGGTCAAAAATACGGTGGGCGGCGGCCCAGATGATGCCCATTGCAGCCGCAATGATCAGCACGCCCTCAAAGCCAGATGAAAAATACTCGGCCTTGAAGTGGCCAAACGGATGGTCGTCATCGGCCGGGCGGGCGGCAATGGTCACCATCAGCAGCGCGAACAGGGCGCTGGCCAGGTTGACAAGCGACTCCATGGCGTCGGACAGCAGACCGACCGAATCGGTCACGTACCAGGCCAGCGTTTTCAGCACGATAGTGATCACTGCTACCACAGCCGACAACATCAGCATGCGCTTAGGGGTTATGCCCGAAGGCAATGTTGCGGTGGCCATGGCTTGATTGTGCCGCAGGGCGGCCGGACTTCAGGGCTTCTTGTGCGCCCTGGGGTGCGCCGCATCGTAAACCTTGGCGAGATGCTGGAAATCCAGCCGTGTGTAAACCTGCGTGGTGGTGATGTTGGCGTGCCCCAGCAGCTCCTGCACCGCACGCAGGTCGCCACTGGACTGCAGCACGTGGCTTGCAAACGAGTGGCGCAGCATGTGCGGGTGCACCGGTGCGGCCAGACCGGCCTGAACACCACGCTGGCGAAGGCGCTGCCAGACCGATTGCGCTGTCAGCCGCGTGCCGTTGCGGCCAATGAACAAGGCATTTTGGTTAGCGTCAAGGAGGGCCGCCGCTGCCAATGGGCGGCTGCCCTGGCCACGCACCGCCAGCCAGGCGGTCAACGCCTGCAAGGCTTTGGTGCCGACCGGAACGATCCGCACCTTGCTGCCTTTGCCCAGAACATGCGCCTGCGCGCCTGCCAAATCGACCCAGCCTTTGGCGTGGGGGCTGGCGCTGACGTCCAGGCCCGTCAGCTCGCCGACCCGCAGGCCACTGCCGTACAGCAACTCGACGATGGCTGCATCGCGCGCTTCAAGCCAGGGGTTCGCACCCTCAGCCTGAAAACTGGCCAGGCCCACCGCGTCATCCACGCTCAATGCTTTGGGCAGCGGTTTCGGGGCTTTGGGTGCGCGCACATCGGCCACCGGATTCGCGTTGACCAGCCCTTCGCGCCCCAGCCAGACATAAAAGCCGCGCCAGCCAGACAGAATCAGCGCAATGCCGCGCCCACTGCGCCCGCCGCTGTGCATCTGGACGACCCAATGGCGAATGTTTGAATTCGTGACCTCTACCAACGCGACTTTGGCCTTGTTGGCGAATTCGGACAGCTTTTGCAAATCCAGTGTGTACAACTCAACGGTACGCGCTGCCAGGCGCTTTTGCACCCGGACATGTTCCAGGTACCTGGCGATGAGTTCGGGGCCGGTGGCTGGACCCAATGGCTACCTCAGCCTTGACAGTGCGGCACTGGCCAGGTCGGCAATGCGCTCCAGAAAATCAGTGCCCATGGTGCTGTTGAAGCGCTGCGGGTCGGGCGACGCCATCACCAGCATGCCAAACGCCGGGGCAATCTGTGGGGCCACCACTGTGCCAGGCACGGGCGCAGGCACCCGTGCCCGCAGCGGCAGCAGCGCCAGCGAGGTGGCCGCTTGCGGATCGTCCAGCCAGGAAACGGCTTCAAAACCCGTATTCAGGCCACAAAACGGCTCCATCAGGGATGAGGCGAACAGTTTGGCATCGTCACTCACGCCTATGGCAAACGTGGCATGGGCCAGCGCTGGCGCCACATTCCAGACCTTGATGGCGACTTGCGGCACCATGAACTGGTCGCGGATTTCATTGGCAATGCACTCGGGCAGCGTGAACACATCGTTCACCAGAAACAGGCTGCGCGTCCAGTGCAACAGCTTGTCGGACAGCATGGTGTTTTCATTGCCATTGCGGATCATGTCCATCATGCGGTGCTCAATGGCCTTGATCTTGTCGCGCAGCATCTCGGCCTGGCGCTCCTGCAAGCTGACAGCGCGGTTGCTGTGCGGGCTGGTCAGGTGAACGGCAGCCAGCAACTCGGCATGGCGCTCGAAAAAATCGGGTGAGTTTGCCAGGTAATTGGCAATGTCAGCTTCGGTAACAGGGTTGGTCAGTGTGGGGTTCATATCGTGTCTGGAATCTCTATTTCACCTTGAAAAACTGCCGTTGCGGGGCCGGTCATCATGACCGAAGCAGTGCCGCCCGCCCATTGAACCGTCAGCTCACCACCGCGGGTTTGCACTTTGACGACTTCGTCCAGCAGCCCCAGGCGAATGCCGCACACCACCGCTGCGCAGGCACCCGTGCCGCAGGCCAGGGTTTCGCCAGCGCCGCGCTCGTAGACCCGAAGGCGGATGCGCGAGCGCCCCAGCACCTGCATGAAGCCCACGTTGACGCCCTGTGGAAAGGCTGCCAGGCGCTGGACGCGGGGGCCGACGGTGCGCACTGGCGCCGCATCGACATCTTCGACCATCATCACCGCATGCGGATTGCCCATGGAGACGACCGCCAGCGACACAATGCCATTGTCCGACCGGTCCTGCTCCCGGCCATCCAGCACCAGCGACCAGACCTGCCACTCATCATCAGCCTGCGACGGCAGGCCAGGCGGAATGAAAGGCACACGGGCCAGGTCAAACTCGGGCGGCTCCATGTCAACCGTCACCTGCCCGTCGGCATGCCATTGCAGCTCCAGCAGGCGGTTCATGGTTTGCACCTTGACGCGGGTTTTGTCGGTCAATTGCCTGGCTTTCACAAAACTCAAAAAGCAGCGGGCGCCGTTGCCGCACTGCTCCACTTCACCACCATCGGCGTTGTGAATCTTGTACTCAAAATCAACCCCCGGCGCGGGCGACGGCAGCACCGTCAGAATCTGGTCGGCACCGACGCCAAAGTGCCGGT
>JANMCB010000412.1:0-2810 GCA_031360805.1 Rhodoferax sp. | reverse complement strand
CCCCGTCTTGTCACTGTGTTGACTGACTTTTTCAGGCTGCTTTTGTATCATCACCGCAATGTACCAAGCCAAACGCATCCCCCACAGCGAGTTTGTCCCTATTCGCAATTTGAACTACCACGTCAGGGTCTGGGGCGAGCCCAACCCCGACCTCGCGCCGCTGGTGCTGATGCACGGCTGGATGGACGTTGCCGCCAGCTACCAGTTTCTGGTTGATGCCTTTCGCGACGCTTTCGTGGCGAATCGGCACATCATCGCGCCGGACTGGCGTGGCTATGGCCTCACCACCGCCCAGCCAGTGGACAACTACTGGTTCCCGGATTACATGGCTGACCTGGATTTTTTGCTGGACCACTATTCGCCGTTGGGCCCGGTCGATCTGCTTGGGCACAGCATGGGCGGCAATGTGGTGATGCAGTACGGCGGCGCACGGCCTGCCCGGATCCGCCGCCTGATCAACCTGGAAGGCTTTGGCATGCCCGTGGGCAAACCGACCAGCGCCCCCAAACGCTTCGCTGCGTGGATGGATGAGCTCAAAGCCTTGAACAAAGGCGCCATAGTCCTCAAAACCTACGACAGCGCTGATGGCGTTGCCCAGCGCCTGATGAAGACCAACCCGCGCCTGGCACGCGATCAGGCCGGGCGCGACCGCGCTGCCTGGCTGTCGCACCACTGGGCGGTTGAGAACAAGGACGGGCAATGGGCCATTCTGGGCGACCCGGCCCACAAAATATCCGGCGCCAATGTATCGCGAGTCGAAGAGGTTCTGGCGCTTTATGCAGCCATTACCGCACCCACCCTGTTTGTCGAGGCATCGGACGACTCCATGAAAGGCTGGTACGGTGGAAAGTTCACATTGGCAGAATTTCACGAACGCCTGAACGCCGTGCCCAACGTGACACGCGCCCAAATGCAGGATTGCGGGCACATGCTGCACCATGACCAACCTGGGCAACTGGCAAAACTGATCGAAGATTTCGTCGCCTGAGCTGCTCCAGCACGTCGCATGCGAAAATGGCAGGTTAGATCCCCTACGGATCGCCATTTTTCAGGAAATTCCCCATGGACGCAGAACGCATCAACCAAATCGGCACGCAAATCTCGGATTTGAGCGCAAGAACGATCGAGTTACGGGGGTATCTTTGACTACGCTGCCAAAGCAGAACGCCTGAGAACCGTCAACGCCTCACTCGAAGACCCCACAGTCTGGAACGACAGCAAAAAGGCCCAGGAGCTCGGCAAGGAGAAAAAAACTCTGGATGACGTGGTCGGTACGCTGGACAAGCTGACTGCAGAACTGGCAGACAACCTGGAACTGTTCGAGATGTCCAAGTCCGAGGGTGACGAAGGCGGGCTGCAAACCATTGACACCGACACCGGCAAGCTGGCGGCCATCATTGAACAGCTTGAGTTCAGGCGCATGTTCAACAACCCGGCCGATCCGATGAACGCGTTTTTGGACATTCAGGCAGGCGCGGGCGGCACCGAGGCGTGCGACTGGGCCAGCATGCTGCTTCGCCAATACATCCGTTACGCCGAGCGCAAGGGGTTCAAGGCCACCATCGAAGATGAATCGGCCGGCGATACGGCAGGCATCAAAGGCGCCACCATCAAGGTCGAAGGCGAGTATGCGTTTGGCTTGCTGCGCACCGAGACCGGCGTGCACCGGCTGGTGCGCAAATCGCCGTTTGACTCGTCAGGCGGGCGCCACACCAGCTTTGCCAGTGTGTTTGTCTACCCCGAGGTGGATGATTCGATTCAAATCGACATCAACCCGTCAGATGTTCGTGTCGACACCTTTCGCGCCAGCGGCGCCGGCGGCCAGCACATCAACAAGACCGACTCAGCCGTGCGCCTGACCCACCAGCCGACCGGCATCGTGGTGCAGTGTCAGGACGGCCGCAGCCAGCACAGCAACCGCGACGTAGCCTGGAAGCGCCTGCGCAGCCGTCTGTATGATTTCGAGATGCGAAAGCGCATGGAAGAGCAGCAGAAACTCGAAGACACCAAGACCGATGTCGGCTGGGGTCATCAAATTCGCTCCTACGTGCTGGACAACAGCCGCATCAAGGACCTGCGCACCAATGTGGAGGTCTCCGCGACGCAAAAGGTGCTGGACGGGGACCTGGATGTGTTCATCGAGGCGTCGTTGAAGCAGGGGGTTTGAAGTGGGCACGGCAGGCGACACTCACGATACTGAATGCATGAGAGTCGTGGGCATTTGCACCACTCACACCGCCGACGAACCGGCCGGCCCGCATGTGCTGGCCCATGCGCGAAATTTCAACGCATTGATTGAATCTAACTTTTTGGAGAGTTTGCATGTTGTTACTGCGTGATGGACAAGGTGAGCCTGCTGTGATTCGCCGGGAAGACTATTCGCCCCCGGCCTACTTCATCAACACGGTCGACCTGACGTTTGACCTGGATGCCCAGAAAACCCGGGTGCTGAACCGCATGAGCGTACGCCGCAACCCGGACGCCGCCGTGCAGCCGCTGGCGCTCGAGGGCGAAGAGCTGAATCTGGCCCGGGTGCTGGTGAATGGCCAGGGCACTTCATTCAAGATGGAGGGCAGCACACTGATCCTGGAAAATCTTCCCCAGGGCAATGCCGCGTTCGACCTTGAAATTTTCACGACCTGTGCGCCGGTGAAAAACACCAAACTGATGGGTCTTTACGTCAGCAACGACTCGTTCTTCACGCAGTGCGAAGCCGAAGGGTTCAGGCGCATCACCTATTTTCTGGATCGCCCGGATGTCATGGCGAGCTACTGCGTCACCCTGCGTGCCGACAAGCTGCGTTACCCTGT
>JANMCB010000342.1:0-11191 GCA_031360805.1 Rhodoferax sp. | reverse complement strand
GCGCCTTGAGCCTCGATACTATGAAAATAGTAGCGAACTTTTTAATAAACACGAGGGCTAGGTGCCGATTTGACCGACATTTTGTCGATTTTCGCGCTTCAGGAGTTCCAAAATTAACCCAAAGGTTAATTTTGGGTTCATTCAGGCTGATTTGCAGCCTCCCTCCTCCCTCCTCCCTCCTCCAGCCTTCAGCCTTCAGCCTTCAGCTTCAAGCTGCCAGCCGCTGCTCCAGCTTGACGCGCGTTTCTTCCAGCTCTTTGGGCAAGTGGTGTTTCAACTGGGTGAACAGCTCGGTGTGCAGTTTGAGTTCCGCTTGCCAGGCGGCTTTGTCAAAGCTGGTGACGGTGTTGAACTGGTCTTTGCTGAAGTTCAGGCCGGTCCAGTTGAGTTCTTCGTAGGTGGGGCTCACGCCAAACGGCTGGTCCACGCCTTGGGCCGTGCCTTCAATCCGGTCAATCATCCACTTGAGCACGCGCATGTTTTCGCCGTAACCGGGCCAGACGAATTTGCCGTCGGCGCCTTTGCGGAACCAGTTGGTGCAGAAGATGCTCGGCAAGGTGGCTCCCTTGGCGGCGAGTTTTTCACCCATGGTGAGCCAATGCTGGAAGTAATCGCTCATGTTGTAGCCGGTGAAGGCGATCATGGCGAATGGGTCGCGGCGCACCACGCCTTGCTGGCCGGCGATGGCGGCGGTGGTTTCGGAGCCCATGGTCGCGGCCATGTAGACGCCTTCAACCCAGTTGCGGCCCTGGCTGACCAGCGGCACCGTGGTGGAACGGCGGCCACCAAAGATGAAGGCATCAATCGGCACGCCTTTGGGATCGTCCCAGGCGGAATCCAGTGCGGGGTTGTTTGTGGCGGCCACCGTGAAACGCGAATTGGGGTGGGCGGCGGCGCGGGGCTTGCCATCCACAGCGTTGTCTTTGGCGATTTGCGGTGTCCAGTCGCGGCCTTGCCAGTCGATCAGGTGCGCGGGCAGGCTGCCGCTGTCGTGCTCCAGGCCCTCCCACCACACGTCGCCGTCGTCGGTCAGCGCGACGTTGGTGAAGATCACGTCCTTGTTCAGGCTGAGCATGCAGTTGGGGTTGGTCAGCATGTTGGTGCCAGGGGCCACGCCAAAGTAACCGGCTTCGGGGTTGATGGCATACAGCTTGCCGTCGGCATTCGGTTTGATCCAGGCAATGTCGTCGCCAATGGTGGTAACTTTCCAGCCGTCAAAACCAGCGGGCGGCACCAGCATCGAGAAATTGGTTTTGCCACAGGCGCTGGGGAAAGCGGCAGCGACGTGGTATTTTTTGCCCTGGGGGTTGGTCACGCCCAGGATCAGCATGTGCTCGGCCAGCCAACCTTCGTCGCGGCCCATGTTGGACGCGATGCGCAGTGCAAAGCATTTTTTGCCCAGCAGCGCGTTGCCGCCGTAACCCGAGCCGTAGCTCCAGATTTCGCGCGTTTCCGGGTAATGAACGATGTATTTGGTTTTGTTGCACGGCCAGCGCACGTCCTGCTGGCCCGGCTGCAGGGGCGCGCCCACGGTGTGGATGCAGGGCACGAATTTGCCATCAACGCCCAGCACGTCGTACACGGCTTTGCCCATGCGCGTCATGATCTTCATGTTGACGGCGACGTAAGGGCTGTCAGACAGTTCCACGCCGATGTGGGCAATGGGCGAGCCCAGAGGGCCCATCGAGAACGGCACCACGTACATGGTGCGGCCACGCATGCAGCCTGAGAACAGGGGTTGCAGCGTCGAGCGCATTTCGGCAGGTGCCACCCAGTTGTTGGTGGGGCCGGCGTTTTCCTGCTTTTTCGAGCAGATATAGGTACGGTCTTCCACGCGCGCGACGTCGTTCGGGTCGGACAGAGCGAGGAAACTGTTCGGGCGCTTGGCCGGGTTGAGGCGCTTGAAAACGCCGCCATCCACCAGCAACTGGCACAGCCTGTCGTACTCGGCCTGCGAGCCGTCGCACCAGTAAATGGCGTCCGGCTGGGTCAGGGCCGCCATGTCGGCGACCCAGGCGATCAAATTCGCGTTTTTGACATAACTTGGGGTTTGAAGGTTCAAGCCTTGCATCACGGGTGAGTTCATATAAAAGCTCCTAGTTTAAAAATCGTCTTTTCAAAGTCGGTTGACTTGGAGAAAACGCCTTCAACGGCTGGAGCGTCGCGCGTGAACCTGCCCTGAAATTCAATGGCAAAACTTGTCGGGATGACGATTTTATGAACTCATGCGGGAGTTACCAACCAATTACTACCGAAAGTTATGCAAAACTTGCATCACTTTATGCGCGGCGTGAAATGGCGCTGGAAAGGGTGGTGATGGGCCGCGCGGGTTGGCGCACAGGGTTGCGCCCGGGCCTGCTGCCGCGGCAGGCTCCAAATTAATGGCAGGTGATTAGAGTGGCAAGGCGCGCTGTTTGCGCCGATGCGAAGGGCCAGTTTGAAAGCCCCGGGCCGATGGCCGCGCAGGCGGGCCCGGCCGATCAAGCCATTGAAACAGCGATGAAGGCCAGCAGAAACATGAGCACGCCACCGACCAGCGGCAACACGATCGGGATCAACGGCACGATGGCTTCGGTGGCATCGGGGGTGTGATGGGAGTCGGCTTGGTCAGGCTTGGCGGGGGTTGACATGTGAATACTTTCAAAGTGGGTCGCCAGACGCTGTTCTTGCAATGGTGCTCTCGCACCGGCGTCGGTATAGGGGATTTTACCCAAACTGCCGCGCACTCGCGGATGCGTGCACGCTCAAAGCAGCGCGTAGGTGATTGCGCTGCGGCAAACGCTCTTGCCGTCATCGGCGCCGCGGATGTCCACCTCGCCAAACGCCATGGTTTTGCCCACGCGCACCAGGCGCGCCTGCACCAGGGCATCCTGGTTGGACAGCGGACGCATAAAGCTGGTGCTCATCTGCACGGTGGTGCAGGGCTTCAACTCGCCAAAGTGATGGATCAACGCCAGCACCATGGCCGTGTCTGCGGCAGACAGCATGGCCTGCCCGCACAGCATGCCGCCGGTGCGCGCCAGCCGGTGGTCCTGCGGCATACGCAAGGTCACGCTGTCCTCGCTGGTTGACTCCACGGCGAGGTTCAGCCCCTGCAGCCAACTGGCAAAGTGCTCCGTCAGCGAGGTTTCAAGTTTGTGGTTGGTCATGCCGGATTATGGTCAGGTTGCGGCTTGAGCCGTCTCAAACCATGTCAGCCTGTGAGCCCTTGGCCCGCAGTTGCGCCAGTACATCGGCAATGTGCGCCCGGTTGCGGGTTTGGATCACCAGTTCGATCTCCACGTTTTGAGCGGACAACGTGGTGAACGCGCGCTGGTGGTGAACCTCGTCGATATTGGCACCGGCCTCTGCCACGGTGGCCGTGATGGTGGCCAGCGACCCCGGCACATCGCGCGCGCTCACGCGAATGCGCGCCAGGCGCCCGGCACGCACCATGCCCCGCTCAATGATGGCGGCCAGCAGCATTGGGTCAATATTGCCACCGCACAGCACCAGCCCAACGTTTTTCCCTTTGAACCGTTCGGGGTACTTCAGCAATGCCGCGAGGCCAGCGGCCCCGGCACCTTCCACCAGCGTCTTCTCCACTTCCAGCAGCATCACGATGGCTTGCTCAATGTCGCCTTCGTCCACCAGCACCAGGTCGTCCACCAGTTGCTTGATGATGGCCTGCGGGATCACGCCTGGCGTGCCGACTGCAATGCCTTCGGCGATGCTGTTGCGGCCCTGGGGATGGTGGGTGCCCTTGATGGCGTTGAACATCGCCGGAAAGTGTTCGGTCTGAACCCCGACGATTTCAATGTCCGGCTTCAATGCCTTCGCAGCGCTCGCCATGCCGGCGATCAAGCCGCCACCGCCGACCGCCACAATCAAGGTGTCAAGCTGTGGCACCTCCTTCAGCATTTCAAGTGCCACCGTGCCCTGGCCGGTCACGATGTCAATGTCGTCGTAGGGGTGCACAAACGTCAGCCCTTGCGCGGCCGCCAGCGTCAGCGCGTGGCTGCGGGCCTGGTCCAGCGTGTCGCCGTGCAGCACGACTTCGGCGCCAAAGCTCCGCGTACGCTCAATCTTCACGCCCGGTGTGAAGCGCGGCATCACGATCACCGCACGCATGCCCAGCCGTTGCGCGTGGTAGGCCACGCCCTGCGCATGGTTGCCTGCGCTCATGGCGATCACGCCCGCCTGTGGGTTGGCGATCTGGGCCAGCTTGTTGCAGGCGCCACGTTCCTTGAATGACGCGGTGAATTGCAAATTCTCGAATTTCAGGAAGACCTGGGCGCCGGTAATGTCAAACAGGGTTTTGGACGCAACACACGGCGTCTGCAACACCTGTCCCTGCAACCTTCTGGCGGCATCTTCAATGCTTGTAAGTGGAATCATTCGCCCAAGTGTTGCAGATTTCACGACCCATGTCTTCCAACCGGGCCCGGTCTGCGTTATGGTGAAACCCATTGCGGGGTCGGGATCAAACCCACGCAAAACTTGGGAGATCAAAAGGCGACGGTGACTGGCATCACTGTTCATTGGTAAATTGCAGGTTGTTCTTCTTCACAGGAGGCGTTAATGGTCAAGCGATTGGTGGCAGGCACAGGCGGCGGTCTCACGCTGGCATCGCCAGGGCTCAAGGATGCGCCGGTGCTGGACTTGATGTGCTCGCATTTTGTGTTGACACTGGCCGTGCGCCAGGGTGCCACGTTCAATGCACGGCGCGACCTGAACGGCCTGATCGCGCTGGCTGGAAGGCATCTGGTGTGGCCTGCGTCCGTGCTGGAGCGCGTGCGCGAGTTTTTGGTCCGCCGCTGCGCCACCAACGACACCTGGCGCGGCCAGGAGGCCTTGAGCGGAGCCGACTTTCTGGCCAAGTATGGCGTTTGGCGCGGTCCTTATGAAGAGGGCACGCTGTTCTTCTACCTGGACGAATACGCCAAGGACCAGCCCAAAGACCTGATTTCCCTGCTGTCCGTCACGGGCGACTGGCTGGCGCACGTCTTGAAAAAACAGTCAACGCTGGTCGAGAAAAACATCGATGCGCTGGCTGGCCTGTTGCAACTGAACAAGGCCGAGCGCGCCTTGCTGCTGTATGGCACGCTGGCGCGTTACCAGCGGGACCTGCGCAGCATTCTGGTCGAGTTCAAGGTCAACAACGCACCGGAAGCCTATGCCGCCATTGCCGAAGTGGCGGGCGTCAAAGCCTCTGAAGTGGGCGAAGCGCTGCGCGCCGGTTCGCGGCTGGAGCGCATCGGCATGGTGGAAAACCTGATCTCCGAACACAATATCACTGACCTGGCCGACCTGATGAAAGTCAGTGAAAAGCTGCCCCCGGTGCTGATGCGGGAATACCGCGACCAGGCCGAGCTGATGGCCGTGTTCACCCGGCCGTCGGACAAGAGCCAACTCACGGTTGATGATTTTTCTTACGTCAAGGACGACGTTGACGTGCTTTGCCGCCTGATTGGCAACGCCGTGGCGCGCAAGGAAGCGGGCGTCAACATCCTGCTGTACGGCCCGCCCGGAACCGGCAAGACCGAATTGGCAAAAGTCGTGGCGCAGGCGGCCAACCTGGAGCTGTACGAGGTGGAATACGCTGACCGCGAAGGAAACTCGTTGAGTGGCCGGGACCGCTATCGCTCTTTGCAGATCGCCCAGGTGTTCCTCAAGGGCAGCGCGCAGGCCGCCTTGCTGTTTGATGAGGTCGAAGACGTTTTTCCGCCGATCTCAAGCGAGGCGGCGCAAATGCTGGCGCGTGCCGACCAGGTTGCCGCACCGAGCACCGGCAGCGTGAATGGCAAGGCCTGGGTCAACCAGATCCTGGAGTCCAACACCGTGCCGACCATCTGGGTCACCAACCGCATCGAACAGATCGACCCCGCGTTTCGCAGGCGCTTTGCCTACCACCTTGAGTTGAAATCGCCGCCGCCCGGTGCCCGTGAGGGTGTGGTGCGCAAGACCCTCGAAGGGATTGCCGTGTCCGATGCGTTTGTGGCCAAGCTCACCTCGCGCAAGGGGCTGACGCCCGCGCAGATCCGCACGGCAGTGCGCTTTGCCGGCCTGGCCTCGTCGTCTGAAGTGCCAGGCGAGGTGGTCGTGGCGACGGGGCCGGAAGGCGCTGGCGTGGTGGCTTCGCCACTTGAAAAGCTGATCGAGCGCCAGCTCAAGAACGCCGATTTGGCGCTGGGCACGCGGCCCGATGCATCCCCGGCACGGCGCATGGTGACGCAATACGACCTGTCGATGCTGAACATCGAGAGCCGCTATGAGGTGCCACGCATCGTCGAGGCCCTGAAGGCGCGCGGCCATGGTGCGCTGTGCTTTTATGGCGCGCCCGGGACTGGCAAAACGGCCCTGGGCGAACACATTGCCACGGCGCTTGAACGGCCGCTGATCATCAAACAGGCCAGCGACCTGATGAGCAAATACGTGGGCGAGACCGAACAGCAAATGGCCGCCATGTTCCGCGAAGCCGAAGCCGAAAAAGCCGTGCTGCTGCTCGATGAAGCCGACAGTTTCCTGATGGACCGGCGCGGCGCGCAGCGAACCTACGAGGTCACCGAAGTCAACGAAATGCTGCAGGGCATGGAGCGCTACAACGGCATCTTCATCTGCACCACCAACCTGCTGGACCGCCTGGACCAGGCGGCCCTGCGCCGCTTCACCTTCAAGATCAAGTTCAAGCCGCTCAGCACCGAACAGCGCGAAAAAATGTTTGTGGTGGAAGCGCTGGCGAACGATGTGAGTCTGCTGACTTCGCAGATTCGCGCCCAGCTCGCCTTGCTGGACCAGTTGTGCCCCGGCGACTTTGCAGCCGTGAAGCGCCAGGCGGTGATTCTGGACGCAGAGCTCGGTGCCCTCGAGTTCCTGGAGCAGCTCCAGGCCGAGCACCGCATCAAACCCGAAGTTCGTGAGAACCGGGGCATCGGGTTTTTGCAATGACTTGGATTGCTATTGTTTAAATAGCTACAAAGCTATATTTTACGTGAGCTAAAAGCCGATTTAATCGGTTTTTCAGGCGCAAGCGGTGGTTGGCGGGTAACTTCATATCACAGGTGATATGAGTTTTATTCAAGACTGACGATGCCAGCCTGGTTTCAGCTCAAATCGTACCGTCAGCGCGCAGCGCCCGGTAGCGCTCGGCGCTCAGTCCGAGCCAATCGACGTAGATCTGCTGGTTGTGCTGCCCGAGGTCAGGTGCCTGACCCCGTGTCTGCAAGGGCGTCGCCGATAGACGCATGGGCGAGCCAAATACCTGTACCGGCAAGCCCGCTGCCATCACGGGGACGAACATGTCGCGCTCCGCCAGGTGCGGGTCGTTGACGACTTCGTCCATGCACTTGATGGGCGTCAGCGCAATGCGGTCGCCCGCCATCGCTTCGAGTTCAGCTTTGGTGCGGTTGGCAAACCAGCCATCAATGATCGGGCGCAGGCGGCGCTCGTAAGTGGCGCTGTCAAAGCGCTTGGTCATGGTGTCGATTTCGGGGTCGCAGGCGAGCTCGGGCATGCCAAACACGGTGCAGGCTTCGCGCCAGAGCTTGTCGGTATAGCTGCCAAAAAATACGTAGCCATCCTTGCAGGCATACTGGCCATAGGGCCGCGCAAACGCATGCCCGTTGCCCAAGGGCGACGCGATTTTGCCCGCCATCGTGTAGTTGACAACGGCGTTTTCAGTCAGCGTGACGACCGAGTCCTGCTGCGCCACATCGACCCACTGGCCAAGTCCGCTTTGGTCACGCTCGCGCAGCGCTGCCAGCGTCGCGATGGTGGCGTAAAAAGACGCCGCCAGGTCGCCGATGATGCTGCCCACCCGCAGTGGCGGCTCGCCGGGCTGGCCGTTCATCGACCACAACCCGCCGGCAGCTTGGGCGGTGCTGTCAAACGCTGGCCGACGTGAATGCGGGCCGGTCTGCCCAAAGCCGCTGATGGAGGTGTAAATCAGCTTCGGACAGCGCGCCTGCACGGTCGCGTAACCCAGGCCCAGCTTGTCCATGGTGCCCGGGCGAAAATTCTCCATCAAAATATCTGCCTTTGCAGCCATTTCGAGCAAAAGCTCGCGGCCCTCGGCTCGCTTCAAGTCCAGGCTGACGCCCAGTTTGTGGCGGTTGTACTGCGCGAAATAGCCGCTGCCCTGGCCCTCAACACCGCCCGCAAAAGGAGGAAAGTCGCGAACAAAATCCGGGTCGCTGGGGTGTTCGATCTTGATGACGGTGGCACCCAAATCGGCCAGCATCATGCTGCTGTAAGGGCCAGCCACAACGCGCGTCAGGTCAAGCACAGTCACGCCGGCCAGTGGCGCCTGCCGTTTCGGCGCGGCGCTTGCAGCGCCTGGGCTGGAGGCCACTGCGTCTGAATGAGCGGGGTGGGTGGGGTTCAAGCGTTTCTCCTCAAAAAGTGGGTGCGACGCTGATAGGTCACCAGCCGCCCTTGCCCAGCCATGCGTCCACCAGTTCCAGCCGGTCCGAGCCCCAAAAAGGCTCGCCGTCGACAAAGACAAAGGGCGAGCCAAAAACGCCGCGCTCGATGCTGGCGGCCACCGCGTTGCGCAGGTCGTCTCGGGACTGGTCGCTGGCTTGGCCGTCCTGCAAGGCCTTGGCGTCGATGCCCAGCGAAGGATCCGCCAAGGCCACAGCGGCGATTTCATGGGGGTCTGAAAGGTCTTTTCCGAGCCGCCAGTAGCGATCCAGCACGGCGCGGGCAAACGCCGCTTCGCGCCCCGGATGATGGCGCCGGACCCAGTAAAAAGCGCGACCCGCAGGGCGCGGGTCCATCATCGGATCGCTGATTTTGCGCGCCAGCACAAGCTGGTGCTGGCGCATGTAACGCGCCGCATCGTTCAATACGTACGCGCCCTTCAGAGGCGTTTCCAGCAAGGGCTTCAAGCCCATCACTTTCATCACGGACACCCCCAGCAACATGCTGTGCCAGTTGACGCTGCGGCCGTGCCGGGCCGCAATGGCCTCAACGCGCAGGCTGGCAAAGTAGCCGTAACCCGAGATGAAGTCGAAGTAGAAATCGATGGGCGCGGGGGAGCCTCCGGGACTGCCAGCGGGCTGACGCTTGGTTAGATCGGTCATCAGCGGCAGCCCTCAATGAATCGCCGCGTACATGATTTTTTCCTCAGTGGCTTCGGTGGCCGAATATTCTTCGACCACCTTGCCCATGCGCTGCACCAGAATGCGATCTGAAAGCGCCATGACCTCCGGCAGGTAAGACGAAATTACCACCACGGCTTTGCCCTCGTCCGCCAGGCGGTTGATGAGCTCGTGAATTTCAGAAATGGCGCCCACATCCACGCCGCGCGTGGGTTCGTCAAAAATGATCAATTCGGGCTCCTGAATCAGGGATTTGGCGATCACCACCTTTTGCTGGTTGCCGCCAGACAGCTCGATCGCTTTCACGTCCGGACTGATGGCGCGGATATTCAACCGTTTGACCCACGACTCGCCCACTTTGGCCGACTCCGCGCCGGAGACAAAAGTGCGTTTGCCGCGCAGCTTGGCCAAGAGGCCCAAATAGATGTTGTCGGCAATCGACTTGGTCTCGAAAAAGCCCTCAATCTTGCGGTCTTCTGTGACGTAGACAATGCCATCTCGCACAGCGGAGGCTGGCACAAAGTAACGCACCGGGCGGCCGTTGAGCAGAACCTCGCCACCGTGCATGAAGTCGCGTTTGATCACCCCTGCCACCACCTTGAAGGTCTCGGTGCGGCCGGACCCAACCAGACCGAACACGCCGGTGATCTGGCCGGCAAAAACAGACAATGAATTGTTTTTGACCATCGCCGCCATGCGCAGATTCTGAACTGACAAAACGCGTTTGCCCTGCGCGCGCACGCTGGTTTTGCGCTGTCCGTACAGGGTTTGCGACAGATCCCGCCCCACCATCGCTTGCACAATGCGTGCGCGGTCGAAGTTTTTGGTCTCGTCCGTCGCGACATGTTTGCCATCCCGCAGGATGGTGATGCGGTCTGACACATGCAAGGCTTCCTCCAGCGCATGCGAGATGAAAATCACCGAAACACCGCGCGCTTTGAGATTGATGATCAGGTCAAAGAAATACTTCTTTTCTTCCGGTGTCAGGCTGGCGGTGGGCTCGTCAAAGATGATGACACGGGCATTGTGCAAAACCGCGCGGGCGATCTCGACCATCTGCTTTTTGGCGGCGCCCAACAGGCTGACCTGCGCGGTGGGGTCGACGTCAAACTGCAGCGACTGCATGAACTGTTGTGCCGCAATATAGATGCCGCGCAGCCGGTTGAAGAAGTGCTCCTGGCCAAGGTACAAGTTCTGTGCCACCGTCATCGTGGGCACCAGGCTGGTTTCCTGGAACACCATGGCAATGCCCAGCTCGCGTGCCTGCACCGGCGTCTCTGGATTCACGGCCTGGCCATCAATCAACATCTGGCCGGAGCTCAGGTTCACCACACCGGCCATGATCTTGGTGAGGGTGGATTTCCCAGCGCCGTTTTCTCCGACGATGGCGTGCACTTCGCCGGGCAGCAGGGCGAAATCAACGTCTTCAATGGCCGGAACACCGGCATATTTCTTGGTGGCTTTGCGCAGTTCAAGGATCGGCGTCAAATTTGCCGGATGACGCGGCAAACCCTGGATGGGCAAGGTGTCGTTCATGCGGCAAGGCTCCGTTCAAGTTCAGATACCGAAATCCGGAGCAGCCGGTTGCACCCCTTGGCCAGCAGGTACAGATGTCCGGCGCATTCAACTGCGGCCACCACGCCGTGGTGATGGCCATCGAAGCGGCTGTGCAGCGAATAGCGGATCCGGCCGTCTTCAGTCAGGCGAATCACCAGGCCATAGGAGCGCGGCGGAGCCCAAGGTTTGACGACGCCCATCATTTTCAAGTGCGCGCCTTGCATTGGCTCCAGAAAAGTGTTGCCTGAATTCAATGCGGGCGCGATCCAGTAGGCTGGCTCGATTTCCTTGAGCATGCGTTTGCGAAAGCCGGGCTCGCGCAGCACGAACTCGACCAACTGGGTGCGTAGCGCGAAGCAGGTCAACCAGTATCCACCGCCTGCCGCTGGCGCGAGGCGCGACGGATAGCCCGGCAGATTGTCAACTACGGGCTTGGGTGTTTCGCCGCGAACGCCTTGGTCTGAGCCAATTCTCACCACCCGGTGGCGCCAGCTCTCGCAAGCCCAGAGGCCCTGCTCTGTTTCGCACACGCCATAGGCATAAGCCAGACCAGC
>JANMCB010000339.1:0-10047 GCA_031360805.1 Rhodoferax sp. | reverse complement strand
AAGATCACCGATTACGCCCAGGAGTTGCTGGGCAACGTGCAACACAGCCTGCCGGGCTGGCCGGAGCGCGTCAAGCTGATGCAGGAAAACTGGATCGGCCGCTCCGAAGGCGTGCGCTTTGCGTTCCCGCACACGATTCGTGACGCACAAGGCAAGCTGGTGCAGGACGGCAAGATGTACGTCTTCACCACCCGCGCCGACACCATCAAGGGCGTGACGTTTGTCGCGGTTGCGCCCGAGCATCCGCTGGCCACGCGCGCAGCCGAGCTGTCGCCCGCGCTGGCAACGAAAATTGCGGCGCTCAAATCCGGCGGCACGACCGAGGCCGAGCTGGCAACGCGCGAAAAAGAAGGCGTGGCCACCGGCCTCTTTGTGACGCACCCGACCAATGGCCACCAGATCGAAATCTGGGTCTGCAACTACGTGCTGATGGGTTATGGCGACGGTGCCGTGATGGGCGTGCCCGCACACGACGAGCGCGACTTCGCCTTCGCCAAGAAATACCACCTGCCGATCATCCAGGTGATTCTGGTGGACGGCGAGCACTACGACTACGACCAGTGGCACGATTGGTACGCCGACAAGGAGCGCGGCATCACGATCAACTCCGGCAACTACAGCGGCATGGCCTACCAGGACGCGGTCAACGCGGTCAGCCACGAGCTGCAAATGCGCGGCCTGGGCGAGAAAAAGACCACCTGGCGCCTGCGCGACTGGGGCGTGAGCCGCCAGCGCTACTGGGGCACGCCGATCCCGATGATCCACTGCCCCGAGCATGGCGCGGTGCCGGTACCCGAAAAAGACCTGCCGGTGGTGCTGCCGCAGGACTGCGTGCCAGACGGCTCCGGCAACCCGCTGAACACGCATGAAGGTTTTCACAAGGGCGTGGTCTGCCCGGTTTGCGGCGTGCCCGCGCGGCGCGAGACCGACACCATGGACACGTTTGTTGATTCGTCCTGGTATTTCATGCGCTATTGCGACCCCAGGAACGACCAGAAGATGGTCGCTGAAGGCGCCAGCTACTGGATGCAGGACGCCAACCGCGCCACAGGCGGCAGCGGCATGGACCAGTACATCGGCGGCATCGAGCACGCCATCCTGCACCTGCTGTACGCGCGTTTCTGGACCAAGGTCATGCGTGACCTGGGCCTGGTGACCATCGACGAGCCCTTCACCAAGCTGCTCACCCAGGGCATGGTGCTGAACCATATTTACTCGCGCAAGGGCGCCAAAGGCGGCGTCGAGTATTTCTGGCCGCAGGATGTGGAAGACATTCACGACACCGCTGGCAAAGTGACTGGCGCCAGGCTCAAGGCTGCCCAGGGCGACCTGCCGGCTGGCACGCTCATCACCTATGAAGGTGTGGGCACCATGAGCAAAAGCAAAAACAACGGCGTTGACCCGCAGGACCTGATCGAGAAATACGGTGCAGATACCGCGCGCCTTTACACCATGTTCACCGCACCGCCCGAAGCCACGCTGGAGTGGAACGATGCGGCGGTTGAAGGTTCGTACCGCTTTTTGCGCCGGGTCTGGAATTTCGGCAACCGGCTGTTTGCCAGCACAACCCTTGCCAGCGCATCCATTGCCGGTGGCGGCGAACTGGCCCTGGCCGCCAGCCCGGGTGGCGTCAAGTTTGGCAAGACTGCCCGCGCACTGCGACTGGAGATCCACACCGTGCTCAAGCAAGTGGACTACGACTACCAGCGCATGCAATACAACACGGTGGTGTCGGGTGCGATGAAGATGATCAACGCGCTGGAAGGCGTTGCGCCCGCCAGCGCGGCAGCAGGCGGGCCAGCCGCATCAGCAGCCACCGATTCTGAGGGCCTGACGGTCGCGCTGGCCGAGTCTTTCGGCATTTTGCTGCGCTGCCTCTACCCGGCAACCCCCCACATTGCCCACAGCCTCTGGGATGCCATGGGTTACAGCAAGATTCACGGCTTGATTCTTGACGCGCCCTGGCCGTTGGTGGACGAACAGGCACTCAAGCAGGATGAGATCGAACTCATGCTGCAGATCAACGGCAAGTTGCGTGGCGCGATGGTGGTGGCGGCGGACGCTCCCAAAGAGGTCATAGAGCGCATGGCCATCGCCCACGAGCTGGTGCAAAAGCAGGCCGAAGGTGGCGCCATCAAGCGCGTGATTGTGGTGCCGGGGCGTCTGGTCAATGTGGTGCTTTAACGTTTGGCGCAAAGAGGGGCAACTGCTGTGAAGCGCCGGTTGCTGTTGCAAGGCGGCCTCGCACTGGGCAGTGCCATGCTGCTTGCGGGCTGCGGCTTCAAATTGCGTGGCGCGGCGACCTATGCTTTTGACACGATTGCTGTCAACGCCAGCCAGAACGGCGCGATCGCGGCCGAGCTGCGAAACGCCTTGGGCAGCCGCCTGCGTGAAAACGTGGCCAGCGCGGCAAGCACAACGGCGGGCACCAGCGCCACCGCGCCAGTGCCCGCACAGGTGACGATCGAGATCTTGCAGGAACTGCGCGAGCGCTCGGTCGCTGGTGTCAACGCCGCAGGCCAGGTGCGCGAATTGCAGTTGCGCATCCGCGTGAAGTTCCGCCTGCGTAACGCCAGCGGCAAAGACATCATTGAAGACACTGAAATCCTCCAGCAACGCGACATCAGTTTCAACGAATCTGCAGTGCTGGCCAAAGAGGTCGAGGAAGCGCTGCTGTACCGCAATATGCAAACCGACATCGTCCAGCAATTGCTGCGCCGCCTTGCCGCAGTCAAGTCGATCACCTGAGCAGCATGCAGATTGCCGCCAACCAGCTTCAGGCGCACTTGCAAAAAGGCTTGCGAAGCCTCTACACCCTGCACGGCGACGAGCCGCTGCTGATTCAGGAAGCGGCAGACGCCATTCGTGCGGCGGCGCGTGCGCAGGGCTATAGCGAACGCACGTCCCACACCGTGTCGGGTGCGCACTTTGACTGGAGCGAAGTGCTGGCAGCGGGCGGGTCAATGAGCCTGTTTGCCGACAAGCAGGTTCTGGAGCTGCGCATTCCGTCCGGCAAACCTGGCAAGGAAGGCAGTGTGGCCATCCAGCAACTGGCTGAAGCGGCCCGGGGCAACGACAGCATGCTGACGTTGGTCATGTTGCCCAAGCTGGACAAAGCCACCAAAACTGGCGCCTGGTTTGGCGCGCTGGAGTCGATGGGCATCACCTTGCAGGTTGAACCGGTGGAGCGTGGCGTGCTGCCGCAGTGGATTGCGCAACGGCTGGGCCAGCAGGGCCAGCGCGTTGCACCCGGTGAAGCGGGCCAGCACACCCTGCAATTCTTTGCCGACCGGGTCGAGGGCAACCTGTTGGCGGCGCACCAGGAAATCCAGAAGCTTGCACTGTTGCACCCGGCCGGAGAACTGGGCTTTGAGCAGGTTGAGAACGCGGTGTTCAACGTGGCGCGTTACGACGTTTTCAAACTCTCTGAAGCGGTGCTTGGCGGCCAACGGCTGCGCGTGCAGCGCATGCTGGATGGCCTGCAGGCCGAGGGCGAGGCCGAAGTGCTGGTGCATTGGGCCTTGAGCGAGGACATCCGCGCCTTGAAGCGGGTGAAAGATGCGATGGGCCGGGGCAGCCCGTTGCCGATGGCGCTGCGCGAGCAGCGCGTATGGGGCGCCAAAGAGCGTTTGTTCGAGCGCGTACTGCCGCGCCTGACGGACTCCGCACTGTCCGAGCTGCTGCAGTCGGCGCATCAGGTTGACGGAATTGTCAAAGGCTTGAAGCAGCCTGATTGGCCCGCCAACCCGTGGCAAGCCTTGCACCGCCTGGCCAACGCTTTGTGCAGTGCCTGCGCTTTGCCTGCAGTTGCCGGGCGCAAGGCGGGCACTGCGGCCTGAGCACCGGGGTCGACACTGATCGACCCTGATCGACCTGGATCGACCTTGATTGACCTCGCCTTTTGCGAGCGGTTCTGCCAGAATCTGACCATGCGACGCATCACATTGACCCTGCTCCCGGTTTGGCCAGCCATGGGCCAAGCCAGCCTGAACCGATTGAAAAAATTGGGCCGGGCGATGGGCGTGGCACTGTCCCTGGCAACGGTGGCGGCGTCGGCCCAAGCCCCGCTGGATGTGCGGGTTGCGCTGGTGATTGGCAACGCAGCTTACGCCGGCAACGCCGCCCTGGTCAACCCGGCCAACGACGCCCGTGCCATGGCCAGCGCGCTCACCCAGCTTGGGTTCACCGTGATCGAACTGCGGGACGGCAACAAGAGCGAGATCAGCGCTGCCGTTGCCAAGGTGCGCGAGGCACTCAAAGGCAAGCAGGGTGTGGGCATGCTGTACTACGCCGGCCACGGTTTGCAGCTTGACTGGCGCAATTACATGGTGCCGGTGGACGCGAGGCTCAGCAGCAGTGCCGATGTAACCACGCAGACCGTCGATGTCAACACGGTGCTCGAAGCCTTCAAGGGCGCCGGCAACCGCATGAATATCCTGGTGCTGGATGCCTGCCGCGACAACCCGTTTACCAACGCCGGTTCCGGCAAGGGCCTGGCGCAGGTGGATGCGCCACCCGGCACGTTTTTGGCTTACGCGACAGCGCCTGGCAACGTGGCCGAAGACGGCGATGTCCGCACGGGCAATGGGCTGTACACCAAGTACCTGCTGGAAGAGCTGAAGAAGCCCGGCACCCGGATAGAAGACGTGTTCAAGCGCGTGCGCCTGAACGTGCGCCAGCAAAGCCAGGGGCGGCAAATCCCTTGGGAATCGACCAGCCTGGAAGATGACTTCTCGTTCGGCTCTGGCCTGTCGGTGAAAGCCGCCGCACTGGACGGCAAGGGTGTCGAAAACGAGTTTCTGGTGGAAAAGCAGGCCTGGGACCAGATCAAGGACAGCCTCAAGGTCGAAGACTTCTACGCGTTTCTGCTGAAATACCCGAGCGGCTTCATCAGCGAGCAGGCGCAGTTCCGGGTGGCGCAATTGCAAAAGGCACGCACCGTGGCGGTGCCCAACCGGGAAGGCTGGGTGCCTTTGGCGGCCGACGCGCGGCGGTTCAAATTGGGCGATGAAACCGTGCTCGATTACACCAATTTTTTGACCAACCACCGCACCCGCGCAAGGTCCACCGTTACGTTCGCCGACGAAGAGCGCGCCGAGTTCAACAACGGCCAGACCATCTGGACGCAGGCGGGCTTTCTCGTCAAGGACCAGTATGGAACAAGGTCACCGCCCACCTTGCGAACGCCCACGGACATGCAGCTTGGCAAACGCTGGAAAACCGCTTACCAGAACACGCATCCGAATGGCGTGGTTGAGAACAGCTATTTCAATTGCAGTGTGGTCGGCTACGACAACGTGACGGTGCCAGAAGGAAAGTTCAAGGCCTTTTCCGTCGTCTGCCATGGCGAGGCCCGATCCAGCACTTACCTGGCACAAAACGAGGTGCGCACCTGGTTTGATCCGGCCACCTTGCGCGTGATCAGCAGCGAATGGAAATTCAGCTCTAAAGGCGTGGTCAAAACCCATGCACGCATTGAATCCGTCTCGTTCAAACGCATCAACAACTGACGGGATTCGCCAGCCACCTGCGTATGGCGCGCACGCGTGACAAAATAGCGGCATGAAAGCCAACTCTTTGCCCTCCGCTGCACAGGTACCCTTCCCGGCACCTTCGCAGGCGCCGCTGCCGCCCTCTGGCGCGTGGCCTTCGGGCCGCGTGACCGAGTCAGACGGCGGGCCAGCCGCCATCACCTTTGAGGACTACGCCAACACGCTGGGCGCGCAGGCCAAAACGGCGTCGGCGCTGATGGCCCGGGCCTCCACGGCCACCAAAAACACGGCACTTAAAACGCTGGCTGCCCTGCTGCGCGCCAACGTGGCGGCGCTGCAGGGCGAAAACGCCAAAGACATCGAGCGCGCCACCGCAGCCGGTCTGCCCGAGCCGATGGTGGACCGCCTGAAGCTGAGCGCCGCCATCATTGAAACCTGCGCGCAAGGCTGTGAGCAGCTGGCCGCGATGCCCGACTTGATCGGTGAAGTCATCGGCATGAAACAGCAGCCCAGTGGCATTCGCGTCGGGCAAATGCGCGTGCCGATTGGCGTGTTCGGCATGATTTTCGAGAGCCGCCCGAACGTCACCATTGAAGCCGCCAGCCTGTCGATCAAAAGCGGCAACGCCTGCATTTTGCGCGGCGGCTCCGAGGCGATTGAGTCCAACCGCGCCCTGGCCGTGCTGGTGCAACTGGCGCTGCAGGGCAGTGGCCTGCCGACCGACGCGGTGCAGCTGGTGCAGGTCACGGACCGCTCCATCGTGGGCCATTTGATCGCCATGCCGCAATTTGTCGACGTGATCATTCCGCGCGGTGGCAAGGGGCTGATCGAGCGCATCAGCAAAGACGCCAAAGTGCCGGTGATCAAGCACCTGGATGGCAACTGCCACGTGTACGTGGACGACCCGTGCGACATCGAGATGGCGGTCAGCGTTGCCGACAACGCCAAAACCAATAAATACAGCCCCTGCAATGCGATAGAAGGCCTGCTGGTGGCACGCAGTGTTGCGGCGGATTTCCTGCCCAAAATTGCCGCCATTTACGCCGCCAAAGGCGTGGAAATGCGCTGCGACCCGGAGGCCATGGCCATTTTGCACGGCTTTGAAAATGCCAACCTGCGCCCTGCGACGGACGAGGACTGGTATGAAGAGTACCTGGCGCCCATCATCAGCATCAAGGTGATTGAAGGCGTGGACGAAGCGATCTGGCACATCAACCAGTATTCGTCGCACCACACCGACGCCATCATCACCCGTGACCACATGCATGCCCAGGCGTTCCTGCGCGAGGTCGACTCCGCCAGCGTGATGGTGAACACCAGCACCCGCTTCGCCGACGGCTTCGAGTTTGGGCTGGGCGCAGAGATCGGCATCAGCACCGACAAGTTTCACGCCCGTGGACCGGTCGGACTCGAAGGGCTGACGTCACTGAAATACGTGGTCCTCGGCAATGGTGAATTGCGCACCTGAGCCCCAAAAGCAAATACTGATTATTGCTATATATAATATAGCAAACTATTTATATTGTACGAGGGCTAGAGGCCTATTTTATCGGTTTTTTTCGCCAAAAACACACTTTGCAGCCCTTAATATACCCAATTTAGGTATATTAAGCGTTAAAAAGGGACAAAAACCCGGCTGGAGGCGGTGATTGAAACCCCTGCAATCGCCCCCAACTCTTAAAATGGCATGGTCCCATCCCGGGTTGACCCGCCCAGAAAAAAAGCACAAACAATGGTTCCTCACCTCGTCACCGCATTGACCGGCCCAATCAACGAACTGGAACAGCGCGTGCTGGATTCCATGCCCGCCATCGAGCGCTGGTTTCGCCTGGAGTGGATGGAGCACACGCCGCCGTTTTACAGCGCGGTTGACATCCGCAATGCCGGCTTCAAGCTGGCGCCGGTCGACACCAACCTGTTCCCGGGCGGCTGGCACAACCTCACGCCCGCCATGCTGCCACTGGCGGTGCAGGCGGCCATGGCGGCCATCGAGAAAATCTGCCCCGAAGCGCGCAACCTCCTGTTGATTCCGCAAAATAACGCGCACAGCACGTTTTACCTGAGCAATGTGGCGCAGTTGCGGCGCATTTTCCACATGGCCGGGCTGAACGTGCGAATTGGTTCGATCGACCCGGACATCAAGAAAATCACCACCATCGAACTGCAACATGGCGAAACGGTGACGCTGGAGCCGGTGATCCGCAAAAAGGGGGGAGGCCGTGGCCGCCTGGGACTCAAAGACTTTGACCCCTGCACCATCTTGCTGAACAACGACCTGAGCGCGGGCGCGCCCGGCATACTGGAAGACATTCACGAGCAATACCTGCTGCCGCCGTTGCATGCGGGCTGGTCGGTGCGGCGCAAAAGCACGCATTTCAAGATCTATGAAGAAGTTGCCAAGCGTTTTGGCAAGCTGATTGGCGTGGACCCCTGGCTGATCAACCCCATGTTCGAAAAATGCGGCGAAGTGGACCTGGCCGAGGCCGAGGGCATTGAATGCCTGCGCACCAACGTCGATGCCCTGCTGGGCAAGATCCGCAAAAAATACAAGGAATACGGCATTCACGAAAAGCCGTTTGTCGTGGTCAAGCCCGACAACAGCAGCAACGACGGCATGGGCATCATGACCGTGCGTGACGTGAAAGACCTGGACGTACTCACCCCCGCGAACACCAAACCGGGCAAGTCTGCAAACGCAGGGCGCAGCTCCGAGCCCGGCCGTTCGCTGGCCATCCAGCGCGGCAACGTGATCATCCAGGAGGGCGTGCTGACCAATGAGCGCATGAACGACGCGGTGGCCGAGCCCGTCGTCTACATGATGGACCGCTACGTGGTGGGCGGGTTTTACCGTATCCACGCGGATCGCGGCATGGATGAAAGCCTGAGCGCGCCGGGCTCCCGTTTCGTGCCCTTGGCATTTGCTGAGAGTACGCACTTACCTCAACCCGGCATCAAGCCAGGCGCCAGCGCGCCAAATCGCTTTTACATGTACGGCGTCATCGCGCGGCTGGCCATGGTGGCGGCCAGCTATGAACTCGAAGCGACCGACCCCAACGCCGAGGTCTACACCTGAGCCGCTGGATCGTCAAGCCACCGTTGCCCGATTGCGCTGTGTCTTGAGTTGCTGCGGTGCAACAAAAAATCACTTCGCGTGAATTAGACGCAGCACCCGGTCACGGCGGCGCCTGTGTGGGCGCAAAATACGCTTCCCCAACGGAACGGAACCTCGTCGTCTCAGAGGACGGGTGAAATTGTGTCAGCATCCAAATCGTCTCTCACTGCGCTCACGCTAAGCGCTATCGGCGTGGTTTACGGCGACATTGGCACCAGTGTGCTGTACGCCGTCAAGGAAGTATTTGGCGCAGGCCATGTCGCCTTCACCCACGACAACATTTTCGGCATTCTGTCGATCTTCTTCTGGACCCTGACGGTCATCGTCTCGATCAAGTATGTTGTGCTGGTGCTGCGTGCCGACAACAACGGCGAAGGCGGCCTGGTCGCCATGCTGGCGCTGGCCTCGCAGGCGGTGCAGGACAAACCGCAACTTCGCCGGGTGCTGCTGTTCGTGGGCATCTTTGGCACTTGCCTGTTTTATGGCGATGGCGTCATCACCCCTGCCATTTCGGTGCTGGGCGCGATGGAGGGCCTGGAAGTAATCTCGCCCAAGTTCCACAAGTACATCGTGCCCCTGACGCTGATAGTGCTGTTCTTCCTGTTTTTTGTGCAGAAGCGCGGCACTGCGGGCATTGGTAAATTTTTTGGACCCATCACGCTAGTCTGGTTCTTCGTCATTGCATCTCTGGGTGTCGCACAAATTGCCACCAACCCGGTCATCCTCAAAGCCCTGAGCCCGCATTACGCGCTGATGTTCATGTGGAACAACCCCGGCACCACGTTCATCCTGCTCGGTGCCGTGGTGCTTTGCGTGACCGGCGCCGAGGCGCTGTACGCCGACCTCGGCCATTTCGGCAAAAAACCCATTCGCCTGGCCTGGTTCACGGTGGTGATGCCGGCCTTGACCCTGAACTATTTCGGCCAGGGCGCATTGCTGCTGAACAATCCGGCTGCCGTCAAAAACCCGTTTTACATGATGGCGCCGGATTGGGCGCTGGTTCCGCTGGTGATTCTGGCCACGCTCGCCGCGGTGATTGCGTCGCAGGCGCTCATCACGGGTGCCTTCAGCGTGACCAAGCAGGTGATCCAGCTGGGCTACTTGCCGCGCCTGAACATCCAGCACACCAGCGTGCGCGACACCGGGCAGATCTACATTCCATTCGTGAATTGGGGGTTGTTCGTCGCGATCGTGCTGGCCGTGGTGATGTTCCGGTCTTCCAGCGCGCTGGCCGGCGCGTACGGAATCGCCGTGACGCTGGACATGCTGATCACGACCATCCTCACGTTCTTCGTCATCCGTTACAGCTGGCGTTATCCGCTGGCGCTGTGCATCGGCGCCACCGGCTGGTTCTTCCTGGTCGACTTGATCTTTTTCGCGTCCAACACGCTCAAGCTGCTGGACGGCGGCTGGTTCCCGCTGTTGATCGGCGGCGGCATTTTC
>JANMCB010000353.1:0-12652 GCA_031360805.1 Rhodoferax sp. | reverse complement strand
ACCGAAACGGCGGTATTTGTTTGTCTGCAGCCGGACAACGCGGCCAGGGCCGATACCGTGGGTATTCCCATTTCCGGAGTGGAGATCAAGGTCGCACACAACGGTGAAATCATGGTCAGGTCGCCAGGATTGCTGAAGGAGTACTATAAAAACGCTGCAGCGACCGCAGAGGTTTTGACTTCCGATGGCTGGTACCACACTAGTGATGCGGGGTTTCTGGATGCACAGGGCCATCTCAAGATCATTGATCGCGTCAAGGACGTTGGCCGCATCAAGGGCGGTGCCAATGACGGCGCCATGTTTGCGCCCAAATATGTCGAGAACAAACTCAAATTTTTCCCGCACATCAAGGAAGTGGTTGCCTATGGCGATGGTCGTGAAAAAGTCTGCGTGATGATCAACATCGACTTTGATGCCGTGGGCAACTGGGCCGAGCGGCGCAACCTGTCTTACGCCGGCTACACCGATCTGGCCCAAAAGCCGGAGGTGTACCAGCTCATCAAGGAATGCGTTGAAAAAGTCAATGTTGACTTGAGCGTCGACACTTTATTGGCGGGCAGCCAGATCAGCCGTTTTCTCGTGCTTCACAAGGAGCTTGACGCCGATGACGGCGAATTGACCCGAACCAACAAGGTTCGCCGCGGTTTCATTGCGGATAAATACCAACCGTTGGTGGATGCGCTGTATGGCGGCAAGACCTCGCAGTTCATTGAGACAGTGGTCAAGTTTGAAGATGGCCGCACCGGCAGTGTCAGCGCGACGCTGCGGATTGAAGATGCGAAAACCTTTGTTCCTGTGAAGGCTGCGGCATGAGCGTGATGGAATCCAAAAAGATCGGTGACGTCGTTCTTGATGTCAAAAACATCTCGCTCAGCTTTGGCGGAGTCAAGGCGCTGACAGACATCTCATTTGATGTGCGCGAGCATGAGGTGCGTGCCATCATTGGCCCGAACGGTGCGGGCAAAAGTTCGATGCTCAACTGCATCAACGGCGTGTACACCCCGCAGCAAGGCACCATCATGTTCATGGGCCAAACCTTTGACCACATGGACAGCCACCAGGTGGCAACCATGGGCATCGCCCGCACGTTTCAGAACCTGGCGCTGTTCAAGGGCATGAACGTGATTGATAACTTGATGACGGGCCGCAACCTGCGCATCAAGTCGAACATCCTGATGCAGGCCCTGCGCATTGGACCTGCTGAAAAGGAAGAAATGCGCCACCGTGAGTTCGTTGAGCACATCATCGACTTTTTGGAGATCCAGGCGCACCGCAAAACCCCTGTGGGCCAGTTGCCTTACGGGTTGCAAAAGCGTGTCGACTTGGGCCGGGCGCTTGCGATGGAGCCTAAAGTACTGTTGCTCGATGAACCCATGGCCGGCATGAACCTGGAAGAAAAGCAGGACATGTGCCGCTTCGTGCTGGACATTAACGACGAGTTTGGTACCACCGTGGTTCTGATCGAACACGACATGGGCGTTGTGATGGACATCTCAGACCGCGTCGTCGTGCTGGACTACGGCAAAAAAATCGGTGATGGCACGCCACAAGAGGTTCGCAATAACCCGGATGTGATTGCGGCCTACCTCGGAACCTCACATTGACAAAAATGACCCTCACGCTTGTCACATCGCGTACTGCGCTGCCCCCCGAGGGGGCTAATTTTTCTAGGGGCGGCCCGTCGAAAAATTGCGTCTGTTTGCTTAGGAAAGTTTTATGGCATTCTTTTTAGAAACGCTACTCGGCGGCCTGATGGCCGGCATGCTCTATTCACTGGTGGCTTTGGGCTTTGTGTTGATTTTCAAAGCCTCGGGCGTGTTCAACTTTGCCCAGGGCGCCATGGTGCTGTTTGCCGCGTTGGCAATGGCGCGGTTTGCCGAGTGGATTCCGAAATGGACCGGGCTTGCGCCTGGGCTCATCCCCAACGTGCTGGCCTTTTTGATCGCGGGCGTCATCATGTTTGTGGTGGCTTGGGTCATCGAGCGGTTGGTGCTGCGGCACCTGGTCAACCAGGAGGGAACTACCTTGCTGATGGCCACATTGGGTATCAGTTACTTTCTGGACGGTTTTGGCCAGACAATTTTCGGCAGCGATATTTACAAGATCGACATTGGCATGCCGAAAGAGCCGATCATGGCGTTCGAGAGTCTTTTACAGGGCGGAATTCTGATCAATAAAGAGGACCTGTACGCAGCACTCATTGCGGCTGTGCTGGTCACGCTGCTCAGTATCTTTTTCCAGAAAACGGCCACCGGCCGTGCGCTGCGCGCGGTGGCCGATGACCACCAGGCCGCGCAGAGCATTGGCATCCCGCTTAACCGCATTTGGGTTGTTGTCTGGTGTGTGGCAGGCGTCACTGCGCTTGTGGCCGGAATGATCTGGGGCTCGAAATTGGGCGTACAGTTTTCACTGACAGCGGTGGCACTTCGAGCGCTCCCGGTCATCATCCTGGGTGGCTTGACTTCGGTGCCGGGAGCGATTATTGGCGGCCTGATTATTGGAGTAGGCGAAAAGCTGTCCGAGGTGTATTTGGGGCCTTATGTTGGCGGTGGCATTGAAATTTGGTTCGCGTACGTTCTCGCGTTGGTGTTCCTCATGTTCCGTCCGCAGGGTTTGTTCGGCGAGAAGATCATTGATCGCGTCTGAACTGCATTCCACTTAGGTTATTTATGTTCTACAGAGAAAACGGCCAGTTCAAGACCACCTATTCCAAAGACCAGCAGATTTTTCCGATCTTGCAGGATAAAGTGGCGATTCTGGCGCTAATTGCGTTCGCATTCATTGGCGTTCCACTGCTGGCGGATGAATACACTTTTCGCGCCATCCTCATTCCGTTTTTGATCTTGTCGCTAGCTGCCATTGGTGTGAACATCCTGGTGGGCTACTGTGGGCAAATCTCTCTTGGTTCGGGCGGCTTCATGGCTGTGGGAGCCTACGCCGCATACAACACCTTCGTGCGCATTGACGGTATGCCGCTGATCGTGGCACTGCTGGTGGGCGGTGTCTTTGCCACGATGGTTGGTATCGTTTTCGGCATCCCCAGTCTGCGGGTCAAAGGTCTTTACCTGGCTGTGGCCACACTGGCCGCGCAGTTTTTTTGCGACTGGGCATTTCTGCGCGTCAACTGGTTTACCAATAACTCTTCATCTGGCTCGGTGTCGGTGTCGAACCTGCAAGTGTTTGGTTGGAACATCACGTCGCCGATTGACAAATATCTGCTGTGTCTCGGTTTCCTCGTGGTGTTCGCGTTGTTGGCCAAAAACCTGGTGCGCAGCGCCATTGGCCGCGAGTGGATGGCGATTCGCGACATGGATGTCGCCGCTGCGGTGATCGGCATTCGACCAATGTACGCCAAGCTCAGCGCGTTTGCCGTCAGCTCTTTCATCGTCGGCGTAGCCGGTGGCCTCTGGGGCTTCGTGCACCTGGGTTCGTGGGAGCCCGCTGCGTTCTCCATTGACCGCTCGTTTCAGCTCCTGTTCATTGTGATCATTGGCGGCATGGGTTCTATCATGGGCTGCTTTTTTGGGGCCGCGTTCATCACGGTCCTGCCAATTTTCCTGAATCAGTTTCTGCCGTGGGTTGGAAAGCTGGCCGGCATCACCATTTCCACGGCGGCTGTGGCGCATACCGAAATCATGGTTTTTGGTGCGCTGATTGTGTGGTTCTTGATTGTGGAACCGCATGGATTGGCACGGCTGTGGAGTATTGGCAAACAAAAAATGCGGCTTTGGCCCTTCCCGCACTAGTGCCTTTCGCATTGATCGGGTAAGTCCTGATGCGTTCAAGCGTTCGTGTTCGTTAAACCAAGGCACTCCGTGCTTTAACTTTTGGAGATATCTATGAAATTGCGTCATATTGCTCTGGCCACCGTGCTGGTGGCCGTTGGCTCCTCGGCTTTCGCGCAGGCCAAGGAACAGTTCTTCCCCTTGCTGGTGTACCGCACCGGTGCCTACGCGCCCAACGGCGTGCCATTTGCCAATGGCATGTCCGACTACATGAGGCTCGTCAATGCACGCGGAGGTATCAACGGCGTAAAAACTCTGACTGAGGAATGTGAAACGGGCTATGCCACTGACCGGGGTGTGGAGTGCTATGAGCGTCTCAAAGGTAAAAATGGCGGGGCTACCGTGTTCCAGCCCTTGTCGACCGGCATCACTTTCGCGTTGACAGAAAAAGTTCCCGCTGACAAGATCCCCTTGATCACGGCTGGCTATGGTCGCAGCGAATCGGCCGATGGCGGTGTCTTCAAGTGGAATTTCCCCCTGGCGGGCACCTATTGGGTGGCAGCAGACACTTTGATACAGCACATCGCTAAGAAGGAAGGCGGCTACGACAAGCTCAAAGGCAAGAAAATCACCCTGATTTACCACGACAGCCCGTTTGGCAAAGAGCCGATTCCGCTTCTGGAGGAGCGCGCAAAAATGCACGGCTTTACCCTAAGCCTGCTGCCCGTGACGCACCCCGGCGTCGAGCAAAAAGCCACCTGGTTGCAGATTCGCCAAAACAAGCCAGACTATGTGCTGAACTGGGGCTGGGGCGTGATGAACTCCACCGCCTTGAAAGAAGCGCAAGCCACCGGCTACCCGCGTGACAAGATGTACGGCGTGTGGTGGGCAGGTGCTGAGCCGGACGTGAAAGACGTGGCCGAAGGTGCAAAAGGCTATAGCGCCATCATGATGCAGCACGGGGCCGAACCAGGGTCTGCCATCGTCAAGGAAATGCTGGAGAAAGTGCATGGCAAGGGGCAGGGCACTGGCCCGAAAGAAGAAGTGGGCCAGGTGCTTTATATGCGCGGCTTGCAGGCGGCGATGCTCGCAGTTGAAGGCGTGCGTGCCGCGCAGGATCGCTTTGGCAAAGGCAAAGTCATGACCGGCGAGCAGGCGCGTTGGGGCTATGAGAACCTGAATCTCACGCAAGCCAAACTTGATGCGCTGGGTTTCAAGGGCGTGATGCGTCCTATCTCCACCAGCTGTGCGGATCACATGGGTGCCGCATGGACACGTGTGCACACATGGGACGGCACCAAGTTCAGCTGGTCGTCTGATTGGTTGCAGGGTGATGAGCAGATTCTCAACCCGATGGTTAAAGCCGCCGCGACCAAATACGCCAGCGAGAAAAAACTGACCCGCCGTGATGGCGCTGATTGCCAAAGTTAAATTGGGCACACCCCCCGGCTTGCCCACTTCGTGTGGCCGCTTTCCCCCTTGCAGGGGGCAACACCAGCAGCCCGGCAAAGCTGGTTCTGCGGTGTTTGCTGGAACGGTGGCTTGCTTCGCTTGCCACTGACTGAATTTGGCGATCCATAGCGGGTCGCCAATTGAAAGCTCCGCAGTGCGGGTCTTTCAATTGGCTAAATCGAAACACTTATGAGCACACCCAACATCGTTCTCAATGTCAACGGCATTGAAGTCATCTACAACCACGTCATCCTGGTGCTCAAAGGCGTGTCGCTCCATGTGCCAGAGGGGAAAATCGTCGCGATATTGGGCGGCAACGGTGCGGGTAAGACCACCACGTTGAGAGCCGTGTCCAACTTGCTCAAAGGCGAGCGCGGCGAGGTGACCAAAGGCAGCATCGAATTGCGTGGTGATCGCATCGAAAACTTGTCCCCGGCCGATCTGGTGCAGCGCGGCGTGGTGCAGGTTATGGAAGGGCGGCATTGTTTTGCCCATTTGACGATTGAAGAAAACCTGCTGACGGGCGGTTACACCCGCAAGGACAAGGGCGAGATCGCGCGCAACCTGGAGAAGGTTTACAACTACTTCCCGCGCCTGAAAACCCGGCGCACCTCTCAGGCCGCCTACACCTCCGGCGGTGAACAGCAAATGTGCGCCATTGGCCGCGCTCTGATGACCAACCCCAGCGTGATGCTGCTGGACGAACCTTCCATGGGCTTGGCACCGCAAATCGTGGAAGAAGTATTTGAGATCGTCAAAGACTTGAATCACAAGGAAAAAGTGACTTTTCTGCTGGCAGAGCAGAACACCAACATGGCGCTCAAATACTCTGACTATGGGTACATCATGGAATCTGGCCGCATCGTGATGGACGGCGTGGCGTCTGACCTCGCCAGCAATGAAGACGTGAAGGAGTTTTACCTTGGCACCGGTGGCGGCGGCGAGAAGAAAAGTTTTAAAGACGTGAAGAGCTACAAACGTCGCAAGAGGTGGTTGGCATGAGCGAATTCTTTGATGCGCTGGAAACGCGTGATCCGCAGGCCCGTGAAGCGGCATTGATGGCCGCGTTGCCCGCGCAGATTGCCTACGCGCAAAAACATGCGGCTGCGATGGCTGAAATTTTGCGTGGTGTTGATCCGGCAACAGTAAACAGCCGCGACGCGCTGGCCAGGCTGCCGATCACCCGAAAAAGTGAGTTGTTGGAGCGGCAAAAGGCGGCTCGTGCCAATTCTGGCGGCATTGAAATGTTTGGCGGATTCTCCACTTTGCTGCGCGGGCCCAACATGCCACGCGTGTTCGCATCACCCGGTCCGATTTACGAGCCCGATGGTGCAGGACCGGATTACTGGCGCGGCGCTCGAAGCCTGTTTGCGGCGGGCTTTCGCTCGGGTGATTTGGTGCACAACGCTTTCAGCTATCACATGACTCCGGGTGCCTTCATCATGGAGTCGTCTGCCCATGCCATTGGCTGCACCGTGTTTCCTGCAGGAGTTGGGCAGACTGAGCAGCAACTCGAGGCGATTGCCGACCTGAAACCCAGCGCTTATTTGGGTACGCCCAGTTTCCTTCGCATTCTGGTTGAAAAGGCGACAGAGGCAGGAAGCGACATCCGCAGCCTGAAAAAAGGTTTGGTTGGCGGCGAGGCGTTTATGCCCAGCCTGCGTGAATGGTTTACCGAGCGTGGACTGGACGTCTACCAAAGCTACGCCACAGCAGATCTGGGCTTGATTGCCTACGAAACAACCGCCCGCAAGGGCCTGGTGCTGGATGAAGGCGTGATTGTCGAAATTGTGCGCCCAGGCACGGGCGACCCGGTGGCGCCGGGCGAGGTCGGCGAAATGGTCGTCACCACGTTAAACCCGGCCTACCCGCTGATTCGCTTTGCCACTGGTGACCTGTCTGCCATATTGCCGGGCGCCTGTCCAACCGGACGTTCCAATAGCCGGATCAAAGGCTGGATGGGTCGGGCCGATCAGACCACCAAAATCCGGGGCATGTTCGTGCATCCCAAGCAGGTCGATGACATCGTCAAGCGATTTCCGGAGATTGCCAGAGCGCGTCTGGTTGTATCCGGCGAAATGGCGTCAGACACGATGACACTGAAAGTTGAAACTGACTGTTCGGGACCGGACTCCCTGGCCCGGAAAATCAGTGAAGCTATACGGGATGTCACCAAACTGCGCGGTGTGGTGGAATTGGTCACGATCGGCACTCTGCCCAACGATGGAAAGGTGATTGAGGACGCGCGCAATTACAAGTAATGCGCAGAAATTGGCCCTTCTGAGGCGTCCGATTGAATTTTGCCCGCGGTTGTCGCGGGTCAAATTTCGTGTTCAACCGGCGTTTAAGCGTCACCACTGCGCCGATAAGTAGTTTCCTCATGCGCCGTCCCGTGCAGAAGTATTAATCTTCGTGCATCGTTATTCGCCCAAATATTTGAGAAACCCAATGAAAAAACTATTTGTTCTTGCGGCTATTGCTGCTGCTTCCGTGCTGGCTGTGCAAGGCGCCAACGCCCAGGCGTTTCCTGGGAGCAAGACCATTTCCATCGTTGTCCCATTTGCTGCAGGGGGCCCGACAGACAGGGTTGCGCGTGACTTGGCAGAGGCATTGCGCAAGCCGCTCGGCGGTGCCATCATCGTGATTGAAAACGCTGCGGGTGCGGGAAGTTCAATTGGGTCCAACAAGGTGGCCAAGGCAAATCCAGACGGGCATACACTTTTGCTCACCCACATCGGCATGGCAACCATGCCGACGCTGGTTCGGAATCTACCGTTCAAGGTTGAGACCGATTTCGAATACCTGGGCATGGTCAATGACGTGCCCATGACCCTTGTCGCCAAGCCATCAATCCCCGCCAACAACTACAAGGAACTGGCGACCTGGATCAGCCAGAACAAGGGGAAAATCAACCTGGGCAATGCCGGTGTGGGATCCGCTTCCCATCTGTGTGGGTTGCTGTTCCAGAACGCGTTGCAGGTCGATATGACTACGGTACCCTACAAAGGCACAGCACCTGCCATGACAGACCTGATCGGTGGTCAGATTGACCTGATGTGTGATCAGACCACCAACACCAGCAGCCAGATCGAAGCAAAGAAAATAAAGGCCTTTGCCGTGACTACCGCGCAGCGCCTGACGACACCGGCATTGAAAGACTTGCCCACTCTGCAGGAATCTGGATTGAAAGGGTTTGAACTCACCATTTGGCACGGGCTTTACGCGCCGAAGGGAACACCTGCAGACGTGCAAGCCAAAATCAATGCTGCGCTCAAAGTTGCACTGAAAGACCCGGATTTCATCAAGAAGCAGGAAGGTTTGGGTGCCGTCGTTGTGACCGACAAACGCGTCGAACCGGCCGAGCACAAGAAGTTTGTGGCGGCAGAAATTGCCAAGCTGAGCCCTGTCATCAAGGCGGCGGGTGTCTATGCTGACTGATCAAAGAGTTCGCCTCGATTGCGGCAGCAGTTTTCGCCGTCGCCTTGGCTTGGCACTGGTTCTTTCGGCTGGCCTGCTGTCTGCAACCGGAACGGCATGGTCACAGTCGGCTTGGCCCGCCAAGCCCGTCAAGATAATCGTTCCGTTTGCGCCTGGCGGCACCACTGACCTGCTGGCCCGGGCAATGGCCACTGAGCTCTCCAAGGCATTCCCGCATCCCTTTGTGGTTGAGAATCGTGTGGGGGCAGGCGGAAATGTCGGCGCGGACGCAGTAGCCAAGTCACCTAATGACGGCTACACGCTCTTGATGGCAACGGTAGGCACGCATGGCATCAACAAGTCGCTGTATACCAAGTTGCCCTATGACCCGCAGAAGGATTTTGCACCCATCACGCTGGTTGCAGGTGTACCCAACGTGATGATCATGAATGCCGAGCTGGCCAAAAAATTGAACATCAACAGCGTCCCGGATTTCATCAAATACGCGCGCGCCAATCCTGGCAAGCTGAACATGGCATCCAGCGGGAACGGCACGTCAATTCACCTGTCAGGCGAATTGTTCAAAGCCATGACGGGCGTTTTCATGACGCATATCCCCTACACCGGGTCAGGCCCGGCATTGCTTGGCATGATTTCCGGCAATGTAGATGTGATGTTTGACAACTTGCCGACCGCACTCCCGCAAATCAAGGGTGGAAAACTGCGTGCATTTGCAGTGACCAGCGCGCAACGGTCCAGTGCCGTGCCTGATTTACCAACCATTGAAGAGGCGGCCAAACTCAAAGGCTATGAGGCCAGCAGCTGGTTTGGCCTGGTAGCGCCCGCCGGAACTTCGCCTGAGATTGTCAACCGCATCCAGCAAGAAGTGACCAAGGCACTGGCAAGTCCGGCGGTCAAGGAAAAGCTGGTTGCGCAGGGCGCCATTCTGGGCGGCAACACGCCGCAGGAGTTCGCCGTTTTTATTGATTCAGAAATCAAAAAATGGGGCCCAGTCGTCAAGGCCTCTGGCGCCAAGGTTGATTGACGGGTCACTGATCAATTGAGCCGGGGTTTATACGCCCCACACAATTTCTGCGTTGGCGCTTTCACACCGGCGCAGCATCTCGATCAGCGGGTGGGCGCGTTGGTGCAAAGACACCGCTTCAAACTGCGGTGCAGTCCTGCCCTCGGCTTGGGCCTGTGCCACAGCGGCCTTCTGGTCAGCTTCTTCCTGGTTGATGGCTGCGTTGAGCGCCTCTGCTGCCACCTTCATCTGGGCTGGCTGCAAAATGCCTTGGGTATCGAAAGACTGGCCTGTTGCGCTGCCTATGATCTCCAGCATGTGTTTGCCATTGGCCTGCAACATGATCACATCGCCGGCTGCCTTGGATTTGAATTTGTATAGCACTTTTTGAGGCTCAGGTTGGTTGAGGGTTTTGCAGAGCGATGGCTGTTCGGGCCGTCGCCTTCGTTGGCAAGGAGAATCGGAAGGTCGATCCCTTGCCCTCGGTCGATTCAACGCTGACCGAGCCGCCATGGGCTTCCACGAATGTCTGCACAATGGCCAGGCCCAAACCTGTACCTTCGGCATTGTCCGGGTCGGATTCCCCCTTCTTGAACACATTGTCCAGCAGGGCTTGCGGGATTCCGGCGCCGTTGTCGCTCACCCAGCAATCGATACCGCCCTGCAGGCCGCTGTCCAGCGCCCCCACCACGATCTCACCGCCGGGTGTGTACCTGATGGCGTTGACCACCAGGTTCTGAAAGACGCGCTTCAACAACCCGGCATCGGCAAAAACAGCCAGGTCATCGGGTACTTTATTGACCAGGCTTGCCTTGGCTTCACCGGCAACGGGTCCGATCTCGTCCAGCAAGGATTCGACCAGTGGCCAGAGATCGAACTCACGCCGTTCCACTTTGATTCCGTCGTCCCCTGCCAGATTGATGTTTTCCTCCAGTACTCTGCGCACCAGCCCCTCCAGTTGCATGACGCTGCGACGCAGAGTCTTGAGCATTTTGGAGGAGTCCGCGGTAAATCCGGCAGTTTGCAACCGGTTTTCAAGAACTCGCCCCGCCAGGGAAATTGCGAGCAGAGGCGTCTGCAGATCGTGCGCCACAAAAGCGAGGTACTCTTCGCGTTTTTGTTTAACCTCACGCGCACGCTCACTTGAATACGTCGCCAACGCCATGCCGATCGCCAAATCAAACACCCCGTTGATGACATGGAACGGCTTGCCCTGCAGCGTGATGCCGCGTTCATCAGCAAGGTCGTGAATGCAACCTCGCAGGATGTTGTATTCCGCGACGACCTCTTCAATGTCAAAGCCATCGCTCAGCCGCTGCTTGCCGTGAATTTGTGCGCTTTCTTCAACCAGAGCCTCCGGAATGGTCTGGTTGAGGTTTTTCTCAAGCGCCTCCGCCAGGTCGGTGAGCAGGTCTGGAATGTGGTCGTTCAGCGTCGGTGTGTCCAGGTGCCGGGCAGCGGGCAATTGCCGCACCTGCTTTCGCCATTGGGCCAGAAGATTTTCGCGTTCCTGTTGAACGAGCGCCGCCAGTTTATTCAAATCCGTTTGAGCCATGCGCCAGTCTTTTCTCTTGATTGTTTGCGGCTGCCAGTCAGGCGAGCCGGTTGCGAACCGTGTCTTATTCTAATTGTTGATGTCGCCAGAGGCCGCCGCCACGTAGGGGCGGGCTTTCGTGCGATCTCGTGACCGACGCCGAGCCCGTTGCCAGGAGTGCCTCAGGCCTCTGCTTTCTTCGCCGGTTTCGCCTTGCCAGCGCGGTTGATGGCAACGGCTTCGCGAATCAGCGCCTTGAAGGCGGCCTCGTCAACTGTTTCTGCCAGATCGATGTCGATTGCGCGGCGGGCATTTCCGTCGAGGCTGGCGTTGAAAAGTCGGGCCGGGTCCTTCAGTGACGCGCCCTTGGCGAAGGTCAGTTTCACCTTGTCTTTGTAGGATTCACCCGTGCAAAGTATGCCGTTGTGCGACCAAACCGGTGTGCCCCGCCACTTCCACTCCTCGACGACCTCAGGGACCGCTTCGGTGATCAACCTTCGAATTGTTCTGAGGGTTTCGCCGCGCCAGTCGCCGAGCTCGGCAATTCTTTGGGAGATGAGATCTGATGCTGACTGCTCTTGGCCCGCGTCTGATTTTTTCATGCTTGCATTCTAGAGTTTCCTGCCTTGATGCCCACGGCATTGAGCGCCGTACGAGGCCGGGCTGCAGTCCGGCGTGCCAAGTCTGGTTGTCCTACCTTGCTGGCACGGGTTTTGGGCGAGGATGGGGTTTTACTCAGAGAAAGACCAAGACATGACCGATCCACGCAACATTGCCCACGACAAGAAAGTACGGCAGGAGAAGAAGCATCAAGGCGCACCAATCGCTCCCGGTGCAGACAAGACGCCCCAGCCGGGCAAGAAAACCCATATGGAGCATCATGCCTCCGATGTGGCGAAAGTTCCCGATGAAGCGGCACCGGTCCCAACGGCCGAGAAACCGCTGGACTGACCACTGGCGTTCGCTGACGCAGGCACGTTGTCTTCTGGATCTGTCCTGCCCTGGGATGGGTCAAAAAAACCAAAATTGGTGGACTGTTGGTTCCAGACGGTTATACTGTAAATATAAACAGTTTTGCAAGTTTGCCCGCTTGCGTGCAGTGTCTGCGCCCTGTTGTCTGGACAGGACCACTAGCGCAAAGTGAGCAAAACAAATTGCTACTATAGTAATAGCAAACTTTTTATATAATACGAGGGCTAGAGTCGTATTTTATTGTTTTTTTTTGCTTTTGGGACGCATTTCGACCCTCAATATACCCAAATTGGGTTTATTGGGCATCAAAACGCAAGGCAAACGCGTACCCAGGTGACGGTCGCCCTGCGCCGATCTGGCGGGTTTTGTCTTTGAAACGAGGGAAAGGGAAGCCATGTCTGAAACCGTCATTCCCATTCATGCCATTAAAGGCCGGGGCACGGCAACCAGCTTCGCGCACCGGTTCTCCAAAGACGAGCGTGCACCGTTTGACGATGGCTGGGGCACGCTTGAAAATCTCGAACAGGC